>CAYOGO010000008.1:0-17139 GCA_964403405.1 uncultured Lachnospiraceae bacterium
ATATAGCTCATTTCCATAATGCCTATGACTTGGACCCTTTTTTCCGCATAATAATCAAAATATCCCGCAGCTGAAGTCCAGGACGATTAAAATTACTGTTCGGGATATCCACCTTTTTGCGGTCTCCCATAAATATAATTTCCAGATCCAGCTTACAAACAGCATCTTCAAGATCGATCAATCCCATATAACCACCTACAACCGTAAAATTTGTTCCAACGCCGATGCAACGCCGTCATCATCATTTGAGGCTGTCACCATGTCAGCCCTTTTTCTTACCTCGTCCGGCGCATTACCCATTGCAATGCCCATTCCCGCAAAATCGATCATTGACATATCATTCAGCTGATCTCCCATTGCGATTACCTCGGATCTGTCAACCTTATATCTCGACGCAATGAATTTTAATGCATTACCCTTGCTTGCATTCTTATGTGTAAACTCAATATAATGCTTACTGCTCGTTACAACATTCATACGCCTTGAATACTTATTGTAAAAAAACTCAAAATTCTTATCTATCTCACCCGGTGATACGGTTATGAGTATTTTGAGATTTTCATCCGAATCAACAAGCTCCTCTATGCTGTCCAGCTCGATTATTTTTGTTTTATTGTGTTTTTCGTACCTCACGGAATATTCATCGTATGTTTCCGCATAAGCATTACTGCCCCTGTAAACAAGCATATTCAACTTGCGCCTTACAGCGTCCATATATATGTCTTTACAGTCATTTTTCTGCAGTGTACAGGAGTACATGCTCTCACCGTTAAACTCATCAACGACGAGCGAGCCCTGGTAATATCCCGTCAGCTCCTTTATTCCAAGCTGCTCTATGTACGGTGCAGTAGCAAGAGCATTACGTTCCCTGCCCGTTATTATAACGACCTTTACGCCGTTTTCGTTTGCTTTTCTTATTGCTTCAAGATTTCTCTTTGATATTTTTTTATCAGAATCAAGCAATGTACCGTCAAGGTCCAGTGCCACGAGCTTATAATTCATCATTCTACTCCCGTTGTATCACCCATATATTCTTTTATCTTTATTGCCAACGCTTCATTTATTCCTTCCACCGTGCAGAGCTCCTCTACGCTTGCCCTCTGTATGTCACCAACCGTCTTAAATTTCTGCATCAGTGCACGTCGCTTTTTTTCGCCTATACCGGGAACATCCTCCACAACGGATATAAGACTTGTTTTTTCTCTCAAAAGCTTGTTGTATGTTATTGCAAACCTATGTGCCTCATCTCTCACACGCTGTAAAAGCTGTAACGCCTTGTTATCACGAGGCAAAACAATGGGGTCCTTTGAATAAAGCGTATATATTTCTTCATTTTTTTCGGCAAGGCTTATCATTTCTATGCCGGTAATGCCCATCTCCTCCATGGCATCATGTGCAAAATGCAGCTGTCCCTTACCGCCGTCTATCAATATAAGATCCGGCTTTTTACCGAATCTTTCGTCATCCTCTTTTATGTGCTCAAACCGCCTCGACAATGTCTCTTTCATGCTTCTGAAGTCATCTATCGTGTCAACAACTGTCTTTATCCTAAAATGTCGATAATCCGATTTTTTGGGCTTACCGTTTTCAAACACGACCATTGACGATACAGTATTTGTGCCCTGCAAATGAGAAATATCAAAGCCCTCTATCCTCAAGGGCAGCTTTTTCATTCCGAGGACCGCCTTTAGCTGCTCCGTTTCCGCATTACGCCTGTCCACACCGGAATTTAGCTTTTCTACCGCATTTTTCTTTGCCAAGAGCATCAGCTGCTTTTTTTCGCCTCTTTGCGGACATATTATACTTACAGCGGCATTTCGTTTTTCGCTCAACCAATTACATATGTCATCACAAAACTCAGGCTCAGCCTCAACGATTATCTCATGAGGAATGTCATTGCACTCGCTGTAATACTGAATGATATAAGATGATATTATCTCCGATATGCTGTCCTCCTGCTGTTTTTTCAGCACAAAATCGACCGCATTGAGCAATTTGCCGTCCCTTATGCTCAAAAGCACAACAAAAGCCGTATTTACGGAGCATGCCGTTGCAATAATATCCGTATTTTTGCCGTCGGTATCAAACACCTGCCGTTTTTCTTCAAGTGCCGTCAATGCAAAAATGCTGTTTCTGAGCTTTGCGGCACGTTCAAACTCAAGAGCATCGGATGCCTTCATCATTTCCTTGCGAAGATCAGCAATGACTGCATTTTCCTTGCCCTTCAGAAAATCTATTATTTTTTGTATGTTTTTTCCGTATTCTTCGGGAGAAACATCATACGCACACGGTGCAGGGCATTCCCCCAGACCATAAAACAAGCACGGACGCTTTGCCTTTTTTGCATCGGACATATCCTTATTGCATGTTCTGAACGGAAAAGCCTGCCTGAGTGCAGTAACTGCCTTCCGCACATCGTATGCGCTTGAATACGGACCGAAATACATATCCTTGCCGTTCATATGCCTTGTGTTGTACACTCTGGGATATTTTTCCGACACCGTAACACAAATATACGGATAGGTCTTATTGTCCTTCAAAAGTATATTGTACTTTGGCATATACTTTTTTATAAGAGTGCATTCAAGCAGCAGAGCATCCTGCACAGTACCCGTCACGACAAAATCTATATCCGCTATCTGCGGCACCATTTTTTCAACGGTCGCCCTGCCGTCACCCGATGCTGAAAAATACTGCTTTACCCTGTTCTTGAGTGAAGCCGCCTTACCTACGTATATGACAGTGCCCTCGGCATTTTTATACATATAAACTCCCGGGCTTTCCGGCAGATTGGCAAGTACTTTTTTCAGATTCATTGATCACTCCGTCGACAGACACAATTTCTTTTTACATCAGTGCATACTGTATTCATTATAATTATATCACATAATTGACTTTTTTTACAGTACTTTTTTTGAACGCGAAAAAAATTTGCAGAAATATTTTTATAAAAGCATTATTATTCTGTTTGCCGCATATATATTACACAAACACGCACCGTTAAGGAGGGCTATGCTTGAAAAGGGATATAAACAAGATCATTTTTATTGCAATTTGCGGTATTTTAATTTTCACATGCGGATTTCTCGGCGGCAGACTGTTTTACGGCGTATTGAGCCGTGATGAGCAGCACTACTGCCTTGTACGCCCCATAGTGTACGATGCCTTTACAGGTGAGCCCATAGAGAATGCCGTCGTAATAAACACATACGACGGTTGCAAATACACGACCGACGCAAGCGGCTCAACGGATTGGATCTCCGTGTATTACGATGAAGAAGACGAAACAAAATTAAATGCGTTCATAGCCGTTGCCGACGGCTACAAACGCACTCTCATTTACGCTGTGTGTCAGACCGCACAAGATCCCCTAAACGGTCCGCTTATATACATGTTCTCGGGCAAGAAGAGCGATGTTGTAAGCATGGTATACTCACCATCCGATGAATACACCAAAGCTCTTGCCTCAAAATTTAATTAAATGGCTCAAAGCCATTACCTATAACACATTTTGTGCCTGTTTCAAACATAAAAGCCGATGAGTCAACCTCTTTTACACAATTCTTCACCTGCGTAAGCTCACGCTTTGGAACAATGCACAAAAGCATTATGTTGTTTTTCTCTGAAAAGCCGCCCTGTATGAATATATCCGTAACGCCTCTGTCAAGCCTTTGATAGAGGTGCTTTTTTACTGCTCTCGGCTTTTGACTTATTATATATACCGCCACTGCCGATTTTATGCCGTCAAACACATAATCTATAAGCAGCATCTCAAGCATTACGGTTATTGCCGAATAGATAGCCGTTGTAACTCCGTGTACCACTGCCGACAGTATAACCACCGCAATGTCAAGCATGAGCAATATTCCACTCGTTCCCATGCCGGGAAATTTTTTGTTGAGTATCAATGCTATCGTATCGGTACCGCCCGTGGACGCACCTGCGTACATTACAAGTCCAAGTCCCACACCCATAAATAATCCGCCGCATACGCTAGCAAGGAATCTGTCATCGGGCACCACATTTATGCTTACTGAATCCATGCCGACCGACATGAGCAAAAGCAGAAAAATAGTCTTTATAACAAATTTTCTACCCAATATCTTGTATGCAAAAACAAATATAGGTATATTGAGCAGTATTGTCAGCACACCTACACCTATGGGTATGAATTTATTGAGCAGTACGGCAAGACCGCCAACACCTCCCGGAGCTATATCGTGTGGAATAAAAAATAACGCATATGCCGCCGACACAAGCAATGTTCCAAACACCATCAGGGCAATGTTTTTTAATTCTGTTTTTCCTTTTTTAGACATAAATATCTCCTTTTTCTTTTACCGTAACAAGAACAGCACACAGGGCATACACTGAAGCGATGAGATACAAGCGGTATAATGCCGACGTACTGTACCGCCTCATCAATTTGAAACCGTCGGAGAAAGATAACGCTATGGCTTTATTCGGTTGCGGTGACAACAATAATTTCATATGGATAATTATCCTTATTATTTTGCTCTTTAACAATAACAGCTGCTCATGCAACAGCTGCTCAAACGATTGCGGCTGCACAGGCTCCGGCAGCAACGACATTTTACTCATTATTCTTATTTTGATCCTCCTCGGCGGTGACAACGGCTTGGGCGGACTTTTCGGTAACAATAACGGCGGCTGCGGTTGCGGCTGCAACTAAAACAGTGGAGTCGGGCGAAGAAATTCGCCCGCTTTGCTGTTACAGCTAAATTATACACTATTTTGTCCGTTTTTTCAATAGCTGAGGAACGCCGTGCCTATAATTTTAACATATCCGTAAAAATTGTAAATATTCATTTTTCGGCACTGCCCCACATCACATAATATCATTTTCGTCTTTTTATTTTTTCTAATTCCGTGTAAATTTTTTTATTTTTACAAAAAATCACATTGAAAAACTCATTATAATATGGTATAATTATATGTAATGGATCTTATACTTTAAGATCCGGCTTTGGTCGATTATATGGCTACTGTCTATAAAATATACTAAAGAGTGTGCAGAGTAAATATTGTGCGTTAAGTGCCGTGAGATGGAATGTTGCTCATGGACGAAAGTCCTCAAAGGACTGCGGTACAGTATTGCATTCGCTGTACGTTATCAGTGCATTTTTACAACTCAGTGCATAATGGTGACGGTAGCAAAGCTTGTGCTATTCGGAAAAGGATCATTTATGTTACAAGAAAGAGGTCTCAGTCATGTGAGATCTATGGTTTTGAGTGCTATGCTCACTGCCATAAGCATACTTTTGACAAGAATTGCTTCGCCTCAAATAAGCGATGCAGTAAGACTCAGCTTCGGCACGATACCCATAATGCTCGCAGGCATTGTGTGCGGCCCGATTTACGGCTTTGCAGTCGGTATTATTGCTGATTTTCTCGGTTTTTGGCTGAACCCCATGGGGTCCAGCTTAATATTGGGGCTCACATTATGCTCAGGTCTGTTGGGACTTGTTCCGGCGTTATTCAACCGTATATTCAAAGATAAGAATATGTGGTTATTGGCAGTAAGCACGATATTATCCGAAATTATCGTATCCGGCATTCTGAAATCGTTTTTTCTCATGAGCGCATACGGCGGAAATTATTTAGTCTGGCTGGTACCAAAGCTTATCAATGCATTAATAATGGGTGTTATTGAATTTATTGTGTTGAGAGCAACGATCGATCTGCTCGTCAAACGAAAAATAAAAAAAGATTAGATAAATGAGGTCTGTTTATGTATAAGATAATAGTCGATTCGGGATCGGATCTGCCGTTGGAATATTTGGAAGAAAACGGTATTGATCTGATAACTCTGACGTATTCGGTTGAGGACGTTGAATATTCGGACGATTGCAGGGATGCAGGTGCAAAAAAATGGCTCTATGAGCAAATGAAGCTTGGTAAATCCACAAAGACATCACAGCCATTGCAGTCGGATATATTGCAGAAATTCAATTCTTACGCCGAACAGCATATCCCTGCGTTATACATCACACTGTCATCTGGAATAAGCGGCACATACAATTCCGCATGCCTTGCAAAGAATCGTTGTCTGGAGCAGTACCCCGACGCTAAAATAGAGGTCGTTGATTCATTGTGTGCGTGCGTCGGCTACGGATTACTCATAAGGCGTGCCATACAAGAAAAGAATAACGGTATTGGCTTTGATGAGCTCGTCAGCTGGGTAAACGATAAGCGTCTCCAGCTCATGCATTGGTTCACGGTCGATACATTGGAATATCTGCACAAAGGCGGCAGAGTTTCAAAGACGGTAGCCGTTGTAGGCGGAGTGCTTAAGCTCAAGCCCGTAATGCGTGTAGATGAAACGGGTCACCTTGTGCTGTATTCCATCGCGAGAAGCAGAAAAAATGCCATCAAGGAGCTCGTTACAAGCATAATAAGCGGTTGCGAGAGCTATGAGGATAAGGACTATGAGCAGACAATATGTATAAGTCATGCAGACTGTCCTGAGGATGCGGAGCTTTGCAAAAAGCTGCTTATGGAGAACGAAAAGACCCGGAACATAATCATATCGGAGATAGGTCCTGTAATAGGCTGTCATTCCGGACCCGGAACTCTTGCAATATACTGCTTTGCAAATTCACGTACGAAGGACAAGAATTAAGACCGTATCTGTATAATAAGGAGCTGAACCATGAAGGAATTCTTCGATAATGTTGTGCGTTATATCGAACCGTATATAGTCTACCCCGACATTATTACAACGTTAATAGATATTCTGCTGTTAACTGTCATAATATACAGCATATTGAAATTTGTGATAAAAACGACTGCCTGGCAGGTCATAAAGGGTGTTGTTATTCTTGTTGCCATAACCTGGTTGTCAGAGATATTTGGACTTTCCACCATTAATTGGATACTTGAAAACGTTTTGAGCGTGGGTATAATAGCTGTTGTTATAATATTCCAGCCGGAAATAAGGCGAGCACTTGAAAGATTCGGTCATTCTTCGATATTCGGCACAAAGCAAAGCGGAACAGCACCGTCGGATGCTTCAAGAGTCGTAAACAGCATTGCAGCCGTGGCTGAGGATATGTCAGCAAGGCGTTGGGGTGCGTTGATAGTTATCGAAAACAAATCGGGATTGCAGAATTATATCAGTAGCGGTATTGCAATAGATGCAAGAGTTACAGAGGAGCTTTTGGGCAATATATTCACTCACAATGCACCACTTCATGACGGTGCGGTAATAATAAGCAGCGACAGGATCATAGCTGCAGCATGCATGCTGCCACTTACGCAGAACAGATTTTTGTCAAGTCAGCTCGGAATGCGTCATCGTGCCGCAATAGGTATCACAGAGGAAACCGATGCTCTTGCGATAGTAGTCTCCGAGGAGACAGGATATATTTCCATTGCGGAAAACGGCACTCTTTGCAGAAATGTAGGTGTGCAGAGGCTCAGAGAGCGTTTGCTCGAAATGCTCACGGTAGACGTTCCCGATAAAAAGTTTGTGAAATCCGTATTGAAAGGTTTTTCTTCAAATGAGCGAAAAGAATAATAAGAAAAAGAGCGACGACATAAGTCTGCCGAAAAAAATATTGATGATCCTCGGATCGTTATTTATCGCATTGGTGTTATGGTACGTCGGTACGTCACAGGATCACACCCTTATTTCAAAGCATTTGACAGATATACCCGTTGTATACAGAGGTGAGCTTACACTTTCGCAAAACGGCTTCCTCATGAATAAAACGGACGGAATCTGTGTGGATGTGGTTTTAAGAGGCTATTCCTCGGATCTGTTTTCGTTAAACAGCGGTAATCTGGTTGCTGTGATAGACGTTTCCACTTACGACAAGACTCAAAAATACAATGTTGAGCCCGTAATTGAGGGCATATCCGACAAAGTTTCGGTATCAAGGATCGACAGCGTTGAATTTTCGATAGAAAGACTCATTAAAAAGCAGCTGCCGATAGATATTGAATTCATAGGAAGTCCGCGAAGAAATTATAAGATCGACGAAACCGGGATACAAGTCATCGGTGCTGTGGGTATCGCATGCGGAGAGGATCTTTCGCAAAGGATAACAGGTGCAAGGATCACGGTGGATGTTGACGGCAAGACCGAAGCTTTTTCGGTCGATGCAGAGCTCGTACTTGTTGATATTGACGGCAATGAGGTCTCCTCCGACAATGTGATACTTGAATTTGACACCGTAAATATCATGGTTCCCATCCGCGAAGCGGAATAAAGCAAAGGTTAAAGCATATGCCGCCCCGATGACATTTTCGGGGCGTTTTTTTTGCTTCAAAACACGGAAATTTGCAAAAAAAGTTCGTATTTTTTTATGTTTTTGCTTGAAAAAAAGAGAATATTGTTGTATAATATGTGTGTAAAGGATGGATATGCAATTCGATCTGCATACAGTTGTAATTGGGAGGTATATTTTATGTCAGACAAAAGAAAGATCAACGTAAGTGTTATAACAAACACTGCAGACAAAACAGATACCATGAACAGCAATGACATCAACAACAATAAGCTCTTTGCCGTTCTTTCGTACATATGGATACTGTTCTTGATTCCGCTCTTCTTGGCAAAGGATTCAAAATTTGCAAGATTTCACGCAAATCAGGGACTTATACTGTTTATATTGGGCACGGTTATTGGTCTGCTCGCCGCTATAATACCTTTTATCGGCTTTATATTCTGGATATTGGATATTGCGGTATTTGTACTTGCCGTTCTCGGAATAATCAATGCTGTTAAAGGTCAAGCGAAGGAATTACCCATTGTAGGTAAATACACAATAATCAAGTAATTAAAAACGGTGGCTGACAGAGTTTGGTCACCGTTTATTTTTACTCCTGTTTATTGTATTACAAAAACCGGGTTTGCGCATATATATTGCAAAAACCCGGTTTTTGTGATACAATAAACAATGTATTTTATAAATAAACGAAGGGTTTTTATATTCATGAAAAAACTTTTGAAGCATTTCAAGGGTTACACTAAGGAAACCGTCCTTGCACCGCTGTTTAAGCTGTTGGAAGCACTGTTTGAGCTTTTTGTTCCTCTTGTAGTAAAAAAGATCATTGATGATGGTATAGAAAACAATGACACAGGCCTTATAATCCAAATGTGCCTTGTGCTCGTTTTGCTTGCCGTGATAGGTATAGTGACATCCGTTACCGCACAGTATTTTGCATCCAAGGCATCTGTCGGCTTTGCAAAAAAGGTTCGTCACACGCTTTTCAGCCATATTCAGAGATTGTCGTACTCAGAGATCGACAGAGTCGGCACTTCAACGCTCATCACACGCCTGACAAGCGATGTTAACCAGATCCAGACCGGAATAAACATGACACTTAGGCTGTTTTTAAGATCTCCGATAGTTGTTTTCGGCTCGATGATAATGGCGTTTTTGATCGATGTTAAGTCCGCATTGATATTTGTTGTTATGATACCGTTGCTTTCTGCCATCGTATTCGGAATAATCCTCGGTTGTGTGCCGCTTTACAAAAAAGTTCAGGCTGCCGTTGACAAAATACTCGGTATCACAAGAGAAAATCTTACAGGTGCAAGGGTCATAAGAGCCTTTGGTGTTGAGGAGACCGAAAGCAGAAAATTTACGGAATCAAATAACGCCCTCACGAAAGCACAGGATTTTGTGGGTAAAATCTCCGCTTTGCTCAATCCCGCAACATATGTTATAGTGAATATTGCCATTATCGTGCTGATCTGGACGGGTGCTGTCCGCGTTGATGCAGGTATACTCAAAACGGGCGAGGTCGTTGCGCTTTATAACTATATGTCACAGATCCTCGTTGAGCTTGTAAAGCTTGCAAACCTCATAATAACCATGACAAAATCCATTGCATGTGCCAAGCGTGTCAGCGATGTGCTCGATATTGAGCCCGATATAATCGGTGCAGAAGCAATTCCGTCAAGCATCGACAGCGATATTGCAGTTGAATTCAACAATGTAACACTGAGATACAACGCATCCGCTGAGCCTGCGCTCGAAAATATTGATTTTTCGGTAAAAAAAGGTCAGACAATAGGTATTATCGGCGGCACGGGCTCGGGCAAATCCTCACTTATAAATCTCATTCCAAGATTTTATGATGTCGAAAGCGGTGAGGTCAAGGTGGATGGTATCAACGTAAAAGACTATCCGCTCGACACATTAAGAGAAAAAATAGGTATGGTCCCGCAAAAGGCAGTATTATTCAAGGGAACATTGCGTGAAAATATGCAATGGGGCAAGAACGATGCATCCGATGAGGAAATAATGGATGCAATAGAGATAGCACAGGTCTCATCCGTTGTAAAAAGCAAGCAGAACGGGCTTGATATGGAAATAGAACAGGGTGGAAAAAACCTTTCGGGCGGTCAAAGGCAGCGTTTTACCATTGCACGTGCATTGGTCGGCAGACCGGAAATAATAATATTGGACGACAGCTCCTCTGCTCTTGACTTTGCAACGGATGCCGCACTGAGAAAAGCCATTGCAAGCATAGATTACGGTCCGACTGTGTTTATCGTGTCCCAGAGAACATCCTCCATACAGTCCGCAGACAAGATAATTGTGCTCGATGACGGCATTGCAGTCGGTATCGGTAGGCACGATGAATTGCTCAGGAACTGTGATGTTTACAAGGAGATATACAATTCACAGTTCAAGAGGGAGGATAAAAATGACTGAAAAATTATCATCTCAAAAAAATACCATCTCAAAGGTATTGAAGTATATAAAAAAATATTCGGGACTTTTGATCGTTTCCATCATTCTTGCGGCATTTTGGGTAGTTGCAACACTCTACATACCAGTGCTGATAGGTGATGCGATAGACTGCATCATAGATGCCGGAAATGTGGATTTTGAAAGCATTGCAGGCTACCTTGTAAAAACAGGTATTCTCACCGCCGCAGCAGCCATACTGCAATGGATAATGAACACCATCAACAACAAGCTCACATACAATATTGCAAGAGACGTGAGAAACGAAGCCTTTGAAAAATTGGAGATACTGCCGCTCAAGTACATTGACTCACACCCATACGGAGAGGTCGTTAACAAAATAATCGCCGATGTGGATCAGTTCACAGAGGGCTTGCTCATGGGCTTTACTCAGTTTTTTATAGGTATAGGCACTATATTGGGCACGCTTATATTTATGCTCACAATAAATGCTTCAATAGCAGTGATAGTTGTCGTTCTCACACCAATATCGCTCTTTGTCGCTAAATTTATTGCAAAGAGGACTCACTCCATGTTTAAGCTCCAATCGGAGATCAAGGGTGAACAGACAGCATTGATAGATGAAATGATAGGTAACCAAAAGACGGTCCAAGCTTTCTCACACGAGGATGAATCGATAGAAAAGTTTGATGAAGTGAACGAGCGTCTTGAAAAATGCTCATTGAGAGCTGTGTTTTTTTCGTCACTCACAAATCCGTCGACAAGATTCGTAAACAGCTTGATATACGCCGCAGTTGCTCTGGCAGGTGCACTTATTGCCGTAAAGGATCCGTCAATGATGAGCACAGGTGCCTTGAGCTGCTTATTGATATACGCAAATCAATACACAAAGCCGTTCAACGAAATTTCGGGCGTAATAACCGAATTACAGAATGCACTTGTATGTGCCGCTCATGTTTTTGAGCTTATTGAAGAACGCCCGCAGGTGCCCGATGCAGATGATGCAGTCGTGCTTGAAAATGCAAATGGTCAGATAAGCATAAGCAATGTAAATTTTGCGTACGAAAAGGATAAACCTCTTATAAGGAATTTTAACCTCGATGTCAAACCTGGTCAACGTATTGCGATAGTAGGACCAACGGGCTGCGGCAAAACAACAATGATAAACCTGCTCATGCGTTTTTACGATGTCGACAGCGGTCAAATATCGGTCGACGGACACAATATCACCGGCATCACGAGAAAAAGTCTCCGTACAAATTACGGTATGGTCCTCCAGGACACATGGCTGCGTTCAGGTACCGTACGTGAAAATATTGCAATGGGTAAGCCCGACGCAACGGATGAGGAGATCAAAAACGCCGCAAAGGCATCACATGCTCACAGCTTTATAAAAAGACTCCCTCAGGGCTACGATACCGTCATAACCGAAAACGGAGAGGGGCTCTCCCAGGGACAAAAACAGCTTTTGTGCATAGCAAGAGTTATGCTCTGTCTGCCGCCGATGCTGATACTTGATGAAGCAACATCATCCATCGATACGAGAACCGAAATCAAGATTCAGGAAGCGTTTAACCGCCTTATGGAGGGCAAAACAAGCTTTATTGTTGCTCACAGGCTTTCAACGATCAGAGAGGCTGATATTATTCTCGTAATGCGTGACGGAAACGTTATCGAAAAGGGCACTCACAATGAATTGCTCGCAAAAAACGGGTTTTACGCTCATTTATACAACAGCCAATTTGAAAAGACAAATTAAAGGGTCTATTTATTTAGGTACAGTAAAAGGCGATCAGATATCGTCTCTACTGTCAATAAACGAGAGATCACCACAGCAAAAAGATCCCACGGACCGATCAAACGGTTCGTGGGATCTCTATATATGCAGCCTAATCAGCAAGGGATAACTGACGGAGAGATCGTAACAATAGTCACGAAGCTCCTTCCATCACCCTATTATATTATTTTATCAGCCAAGGTTTGCAGAGCCGCCCTTTGAAAGCAATTTTGCAACCTCTACACCGTCAAGCTCCTGCACCGACTTATTTTGATCGCACGCAAGATATGCGGCAACTCCGGCAGCCTCACCTATCTGGTTAAGGTTTGCCATTACACGCAATGCACCAAATGCCGGTGTATCGGCATTTATCATACGACCTGCCGCAATGAGATTCTCATACTGCTCACCGACAATGCATTTGAACGGCAGATGATAGCATGTAGGTATCGGAAGATCCTCTCTGATACCCTTTTCTCGTCTCCAATTACCGTGATGTATGGAGCCATCGGGCATTTCCTGAGTATACGTTCCGTCAAACTGCATGAACATAATGCCCTGTTCCTTGTTGTGAACGTCTATATTGTACGTACCGTTGAGTATATTATCCGGTGTATTCTCGCCTAAAAGCAAGGATATATGGTCTGCCTGATACTTCGTCTTATAATGATACGTATCACGTACACCTATATATGAGCAGGATGCAAGTATCGAATAGAGCTGCTCCGGATCGCCGTATTTTCTGAGCAAGCGGATGACCTTCCTCATTTTTTCTCTGCCCTCGATCTCAGCTTTTGTGAGATCGTCAGCCTTATTGCACATAACATTGAATATGTGCGTATCGGCTCTCATTTCAACATTTCTCAAGCCCGGAAGCGGTGTTGTCCAGCCCCAATCATCCTGAAGACCGAATTCTGCTCCGTGCTCATGCAACAAGCCCGTGTACACAAATGCCGGCTCCGTTCCCTGCACAAGCATTACTGCGGATGGCGGCTGAATATTATCGTTTACATAGTGCTCAATACCAAGATCCCTGCAAAGATCGCCGTCACCAGTCGCATCAATGTAGAAATTTGCCTTTATGGCACCTCTGCCGTCCTTATTCTCAACAAATACACAATCTATCTTATTGCCGTCCGTCATTAGTCCTGCATAATAGGTGTGAAGATATATCTTTACATTTGACTCCTTAAGTATCGCATCAAGCTCTATCTTCATTTCATTTGGATTAAAAAAATGCGAATCGGCATTACCGGGTGCAGAGTCGATCACATCCATACGATTTACGACCTCCTCCGTAAGACCTGCAATGATCTGATTTTTACCAGTCTTATCCATAAATGTATGCCAAAGTGCCACAAGACCGTTTGTTGCAACTCCGCCAAAGCTGTTCTGACACTCAACAATAACTACCCTTGCACCGAGCCTTGCCGCTCTTACCGCCGCAAACACACCCGTCGCCGAGCCTCCTATTACACATACATCTGCTTCATATATTATCGGAACCTTTTTTTGCGGTTCAATTATAAATGCCATATTTCCTCCCTTATCATTCCTCATCAGCCGGCTCTATTGCTGCCTTTTGAGTAAGAATACTTCTCAAAATTTCTGTGTCAAACTTAGGTCTGCGATCATAAGTATACAGACCGTTCATCTCCTGCTCAACATCCGTAAGCTGTGTGTAACACAAGCCTCCCATTTTTGGACAGAACAGTATCGCTTCGGTAAGGCCCTTAAATCTGTTCAAAAATTCATCCTCTGACTCAGGTGCCTGACCGTATCCCCATCCGTTTGCTTCCTCCAGAGTCCAACGGATACCGCCGTACTCGCTCACAAATGTACACTTTGTTGTATAATAGGAGGGATCATTGCCCCACGGGTAAATATTCGTCGGCTCACCGCTTGCTACCCTGTCGATCAGCTTTTTGAATTCATCGCAATTTTGATTGTAATTGTGCATATCGATTATGTCGGAAACACCATCGATATGGAACCAGCCCGATGTATCTATATATACTCTCGTTGCATCAAAGCTCTTGGTTATATCAGCAAGCAATCGCACAAATGTCGGATTCTGGTGTCTGTCCGTCTCATTCAAGGGACACCAGCCTATTATTGCCGGGTGATTGAAATCACGCTTCATTATTTCCACCCATTCAGGTAAAAATCCCTCATATCCGTTCCAACCGTTTATGTTAAGCCCCCAATTTGCATGTTCTCCCCAAACAATGTATCCTTTTTTGTCACAGAGCGAAAGGAACACAGGCTCAAAGACCTTCTGATGCAATCTTGCACCGTTAAATCCGCAAGCAATGGACCTGTCTATATCATCCTCAAGCGCCTTTAATGTAGGTGCGGTGTAAATGCCGTCCGGATAAAAGCCCTGATCAAGCACAAGCCTCTGGAAAACGGGCTTATCGTTTATAAAAACGATACCGTTTTTGTTTTCTATCTTTCTCATGCCGAAATAGCTCATGACCTTATCGTCGCCGTACGTTATTTCAAGGTCGTAAAGCCTTCCACAGCCCACTTCCCAAAGATAAAGCTCCTTGAGCGGAAGCCTTACTATCACCTTGCCGCCGTTGGATAATGCCTTTGCTTTACCCATTTTTTGACCTGCAAAAAACGCCTCCGCCTTGAGCTCAACGCCCTCATCGCCATAAACAAATGCCTCTATTATGAGCTGCTTATTGTCAATGTCGGGATAATACTTTGTGTTTACTATATAATTTTTTTCAACGCTTTCAAGCCATACGGTCTGCCATATACCCGTTGTTCTCGTATAAGAACAGCCTGCGGAATAAAACCTCTCGCACTGCTTACCGACGGGCTGCTTTGAGGATCTTGTATCATCCTCAACCTTTAGCGTAACGGTGTTCTTTTCCGTCTTGAGTGCCCCCGTTATATCAAAGCTGAACGAAACATAGCCACCTATATGCTCTCCTACGTATTTACCGTTCACCCAAAGTGTTGTTTTATAGTCGCATGCCCCTATATGAAGCAATACACGCTTATTATTTGCTGTCCAATTGGACGGCACTTCTATTTCTCTGCGATACCAGACGCAATCGCAAAAATCCTTGTCATTTATGCCGGAAAGCTCACTTTCCCTGCAAAAAGGCACCGTTATTTTCTCTGTAAACTCAGCATCGCCTGCAAAGCCGCGCTCATCACCGCTATGACCGCGATCCGTCATGTACTGCCATTCACCGTTTAAGTTCTGCCAATCAAGTCTTACAAATTGCGGTCTCGGATATTCCGGACGAGGTATATTATTCATAATAGATCATTCCCCTTTCAATGTCATATCGTATATTTTTCTTCAAAGCTTTCATAAACCAAATTAAATTCCGTATTACCGTACTTAACATCATTGAGATATTTATGTGCATCAAAGCTGTTGCGCTCAGCCTCAATAATGGCCACGGCAATGTTTGAGCAATGATCCGATATTCTCTGATAATTACCAAGAACATCGTAAAGGATAAATCCCAGCTCTATTGAGCATTCGCCCCTGCGTACACGGTCAATATGATTATTCTTTATCTTTGCTGTCAATTTATCTATTACCTGCTCAAGCGGCTCGACCATGCTTGCCATCTCTATGCTGTTATTCTCGTATGCATTGCCCGAAAGTATCAATATCTCCGTAATGGCATCCGCAAGCACTCTCAGCTCGCCCTTTGCCTGCTGGGAGAAAGATATTCCCTTGTCGTGCATTTCCTTTGTTGCCTTGGAAAGTCCGACTGCGTGGTCACTGAGACGCTCAAAATTGCTTATCGTGTGCAGCATTTTGGAAACGACCTGTGAGTCCTTCTCCGAAAGCTCTCTTGAAGACAGCTTTACAAGATACGTACCGAGCCTATCCTCATATATATCAACATCGTCCTCAAGCTCCTTGACCTTGTCCGCAACAGACTTATCGTACTCATCAAACAGCGAAATACCCATAAAAAGGCTTTCCTTTGCAAGCTTCATCATCTTTTTTGTTGCATTATCACACTCCACTACTGCAACGGAGGGAGATAAGAACAGTCTTTCGTCAAGGTGGATGGGATCGGCCTTTTCTGCCTGATCATCTCTTTTATCCTTAACAAGCCACTCGGTAAGCTTAACCAGCCACTTTGAGCACGGCATTAATGCAACAGTCGCAAACACATTGAATATGGTATGAATAAGTGCTATCAACACAGGATCAACAGCTGCACTTAAAAAGCTCATATCTACAAATATGTCCACAAGATAGTAGATTATCAGCACCAATATCGTTGCAATTATCTTTATCGATGTATGTACCACCGCAACACGTTTTGCCTGCGTGTTTGTTCCTATACAAGATAAAACAGATGTAATACAGGTACCTATATTCTGTCCCATTACAACGGGAATTGCCAATTCGAACGTAACGCCTCCCGTGAGCGACAACGCCTGCAAAATACCTACCGAAGCAGCCGAGCTCTGGATGATCGCCGTAAACACGGTGCCGATAAGCACGCAGAGCAACGGATTTTTGAATTTCAACAGTAAATCCGAGAAGCCCTCAAGCTCCTGCAAGGGTGTAACTGCGCCCTTCATAAACTCCATGCCATACATAAGCATTGCAAAGCCTATAAATATAGTACTTATAGGCTTTGCAATGCTTATGTATGGCATGGAGTTTATGAAGGGCGCAGT
>CAYOGO010000009.1:0-16875 GCA_964403405.1 uncultured Lachnospiraceae bacterium
GATTCCTGCCGGAAATTTATCCTGCAGGTGATGAGGTCGTTACAATATATGAAACCACGGGCAGAGTTGTTGCTCCGGGCAGCTTGCCGATATCGGTAGGCGTTACTGTGTTCAATGTTGAGACTGTTCTTAACATTTACAATGCAATAACAAACGGCGAAGGCGTTACAAGCAAATACATAACGGTTGCAGGCGAGGTCAAAAACCCTGTGACGCTCAAGGCTCCCTTAGGAATTACCTACGGTGAGCTCATAAAAATGGCAGGAGGTGCAACGATAGGGGAGTACGCCATTGTTGCAGGCGGTCCTATGACGGGTAGAATTGCACATGACAGTGATGTTGTGACAAAAACATCAAATGCAGTGCTTGTTATGCCGAAAAATCAGTACATAGTCATGAAAAAGACAACCCCCGTCGATATTGATATGCACAGAGCCATGGCAGCTTGCTGTCAGTGCCATATGTGTACGGATCTTTGCTCAAGAAATCTGCTCGGACATCCAATTGAGCCGCATAGATTTATGAGAGCAATATCAAACGGCATACCGGATGATACAAATGCTTATATAAACACATTCTTTTGCTCATCATGCGGTCTTTGCGAGATGTATTCTTGCGGACAGGGACTTTCTCCGGCATCTCTTATTGCAAAAACAAAGGGAATGCTCCGTCAGGGTGGCGTAACTGCACCAAAGGGCATAGAGCCTGCACCTGTTCATTCACAGAGAGCATTTAGACGCGTGCCCATGAGCCGTCTCACGGCAAGGTTGGGACTTACAAAGTACAATGTTCCTGCTCCTCTCAAGGATGAGCTCGTTGGCGCAAGCAGTGTAAAAATAATGCTTTCACAGAGCATAGGTGTTCCGTCAACAGCGGCAGTCAAGGTCGGTGATAATGTCAAGATCGGTGATGTTATAGGCTTGGCTCCTGAGGGCAAGCTCGGAGTTGCATTACATGCTTCGATAAACGGCGTTGTAACGGAAGTAAATGATAAATTTGTAGTTATCAGCAAAAAGGGCTGATGGAAAGGTACGGTCACATAAATGAGTAAAGCAATAGGTGTAGTAGAGTATAAGACGGTGTCGAGTGGCATTACGGCGGCCGACCTTATGATAAAAACATCAAATGTAGAGGTAATACAGTCAACGGTTGTATGCCCCGGTAAGTATATAATAATAGTAACGGGAGAGCTCAGCTCGGTTGCAGCTTCAATAGATGCAGCAAAGGTACAGCTTGGAGAGCAGATGGTTGACAGCTTTGTTCTCGGTAATCCGAGTGACGAGATATTTCCTGCAATTTACGGTGGTGTTTCGGTTGAAAATGCAAAATCATTGGGCGTTTTGGAAACATTCTCTGTTCCCTCAATGATAATTGCGGCAGATACGGCAGCAAAGACATCAGAGGTAACGCTCATAGAGCTTCGCCTTGCAAGAGGTATGTGCGGTAAGTCATACATGCTCCTCACGGGTGATGTTGCGGCAGTTTCGGCGGCAATAGAGCACGCAAAGAACGTTGTAGGCGGTGAAGGCATGCTGCTTGACAGTACCGTTATACCGAATCCCGACAAGAACCTCTGGTCAAGTATCCTTTAATGACAGGCGGGCAATATGCTTCCCATAGAAAGAAGAAACGAGATACTGTCAAGGCTCATGCTTGACGGCAGAGTGATCGTCAGCGATCTGAGTGAGCTTTACAATGTTACGGAGGAAACTATACGCCGTGATCTTGATAAGCTTGAAAAGGACGGTCTGGCAAAAAAAACGTACGGCGGTGCCGTGAAAAATGACAGTCTGAACATTGACCTGCCGTATACCATAAGAAAGCAGACCAATGTTGAAGGAAAAAAATATATAACGGAAATAATAGGTACTCTCATTGAGGACGGCGAAAACATACTGTTGGACTCAAGCACTACCGCTCTTTATACGATGAAGAGCATTTACAATCGGAGCAATATTACCATAATAACAAATTCTGTGGAGATGCTCATGGATGCGCCGTTAAAAAATGATTGGAAGTTTATTTCTACGGGCGGAAGCTTTTCGCAAACGTCTCTTTCGTTGACGGGAGGCAGGGCAGAGGATGTTATTTCGTCGTATAATGCTGATAAAGCGGTAATTTCATGCAAGGGCATAGATATGTCAAAGGGTCTTACGGACACCAATGACGGCAATGCAAGCGTGAAGAAGTCATTTATTTCATCCGCAAGGACTGTTATAGTCGGTGTTGACAGTACAAAATTTGATAAGGTGTCATTTGTGAGGTTTTCCGATTTCAATGATGTGGATATTGTTGTTACGGACAAGGATCCGGGTGACGAGTGGAAGAATTTCTTTGAAAATAAGAAAATAAAGCTTTATTATTGAAAGAGTAGATCCAATGCAGAAATTCAAAATAAATACGGAAGTATGCTTCGGTGAGGATGCACTTTCGACGTTGAAGGATATTAATGCAAAAAATGCGGTCATATTTACGGATGCTTTTTTGGCAAAAACGGGCGTGGTGGACAAAATCGCATCTTATATGACTAATTGCAGAAATATAAAGGTATATTCCGACATAAAACCAGATCCTCCTGTTGAACTCATTGCACAGGCGTTGCAGTTTCTGATGAATGCAGATGCGGACATTGTTGTTGCGTTGGGTGGTGGATCGTCGATAGATGCGGCAAAATCAACCGTTCTCATTGCACGCAAGCAGATGAACAGGGAGATTCCCCTCATTGCGATACCGACAACGAGCGGTACGGGCTCCGAGGTCACATCATTTGCCGTAATAACGGACAGAGAGGCAGGAGTAAAATATCCCCTTGTTTCGGATTCACTTTTGCCGGAGAAAGCGATCCTTGCAGAGGAGCTTGTGGAGAGCGTTCCCGCACAGATAACATCGGATACGGGCTTTGATGTGCTCACACATGCACTTGAGGCGTATATTTCAACGGCAGCAAATGATTTTTCGGATGCAATGGCAGAAAAAGCACTTGAGCTTGCATTTGAGTACCTCCCGAGGGCTTATAAAAACGGTTCGGATAAGGTCGCAAGAGAAAAAATGCATACGGCGTCGTGCCTTGCAGGAATGGCATTCAATGCGGTAAGCTTGGGCGTCAATCACGGTATAGCGCATGCACTCGGAGCACATTTTCATATACCGCACGGTAGGGCAAACGGTATGCTTTTGCCGTATGTAATGTGGTATAATGCAGGGCTTGACGGCAATGGTCTTGAGCCAACTGTTACAAGGCTTGCAAGGATAGCAAAGCTTGTTGGTCTGCCGGCGTACAGTGCAAAGGGAGGAGCAAATAATCTTGTAAATAAGCTGAAAGCGATGCAAAGAGAGCTTTCCGTTCCTCAAACGTTAAAGGTGTGCGGTGTGGAAAGAACACAGTACGAGGGTGCAAGGGCGCACATAATACAGAGTGCACTGAATGATGCTTGTACTGCAACAAATCCGAGAAAGCTTGACGAGCATGATATAGAAAATATTTTAGTGAATATAGCAAAGTTTTAATATAAAAGCGTTCCGAACTTTTTCGGAACGCTTTTGTTTATACGGTGTATTATTTGACGGGAGCCTTTACGACGATGGTCTCCTCAACGTATTTGTTCGCAGGGAATACAAATGGCTCTTCGACGACCAATGTGAACTCTATTTCCTCCACGGTCGTGATCTCAAGGTCTTCAAGATATGAGTTTGAAAACGCCATGGCGCTAAAATCACACATGCCTGCTTTAATGGTAGTGTAGCATAGTGGGTTTGCCATGTAACCGTTTACGGAAACATCATCAAAGCTGAAGCTGACCTCTTTGTCCGTCTTGTTTACTGCAAAGAAACGCATTGCGTAAGAATCCACCAGCAGGTTCGAATATTCTCCGAATTCTGTTGCGATCACTGTGACATATTCGTTATCAAGCAACACTATGTCTGTCTCGTGGTACGGACGCGTGTAATGTGTTGCTTTGTCCTTGCCGTAGGGGTAAATGTTTACGACCTCTTCAAAGTAATCATCATATGTATCGCTGTCATACCCTCTTATGGACAGCTCAATATCACTCACGAGGTCGATCTCGTTGTAAACGATCGTCGAGGATGATATAAACATGCTCTGTATATCCTTTTTGCTGGGTGCAACAGAAGCATAAAGGGAAAAATCAAGATCGGAGTATTTAATTCCGTTGACATATTCATCATTGCAGGAGAAATTGATTGTTTTATCAGCAGTTTTATTTTGCAAACGCAGCTGTAATTCAAAGCCTTTGCTGAGACCGAAATTATAGCGGCTGTCCTCTTTAACGCCTATTGCCTCCACCAGACAGTATTCATTGTCTATAAGAACTGTCGGGCTGAACGCCAAGGGCGTCTGTGTAGATGTTGATGCGGAAGGCGTTTCAGTCGAATACGGCAATTCGCTTATATATACTGTTGCAAACAGCTTTGTAGTTGCTTGCCCCATTTCTATTTCATTCCAAGTGCCGCATCCCGTCAGGGTTGAAAAAGCAATGCACAGAATGCATAATGTCAAGGTAAGCTTTTTTGTAAGTGCTTCATTTTTCTTCTCTCTTTCTGCTCACATTGAGCTTATTACACATAGTACGTGATTGGCTTTGTAAGGATCACAATGAGGTCAACAATCACACCTATTAAAAACAATCCGCCTGTAAGCAGGTATAATATACCCATTCCGATCTTGCCCTCGTAAAATTTATGGGCACCGATACCACCTAGCAGCAGACACAATATAAGTGCGACCCACTTGTTTTTCGCTCTGCCGGCAGCAACACCGTTCGTGTTAGTGTTGGTATTTGTATTTGTGACAACAATGGTCGGCTGACTTTGACTGCTTGCTGCTGCTTTTAATTCCTCTACCTGTCTGCCGCAGCTTGTGCAAACAACAGCATCCACGGGTATTTTTTCTCCGCAATACTTGCAAAATTTTGTTGCGGCGTACTGTTCTGTTTTCTGTTCTTCAGTGTTTTCCATAAAAACCTCTCATAGTATTGAAATAATGCAATCAGTTTAACTGATCACAATTATTTTAACACATAAGTGTTCATTTGTCAACATATGTATTCAAAAAAGCTTAAAAAACGGCTTAAAATATATGTTGAGGTGATTATTATGTATATACCGACACTGGATCCTGTGACGGTTGGCAGGGTGATAGCTTATTACAGAACGGAAAAGGGAATCTCGCAGGAGGTGCTGAGCGGACTTGCGGATATAGGCAGAACACATTTGAGTGCAATCGAAAGAGGCGAACGCAAGCCGACGCTGGAAACGCTCTACCGCATTTGTACTGCGCTTGATGTAAAAATGAGTACAGTGATGTTAAGGCTTGAGGATGAGATAGAAAAAGCAAAAGAAACTGAAGGATAAGCATACCGTTGTGCTTGCATGGCAATTTATGTATTGCATTATTCAGCAAAATGTGTTAAAATATGCGGCGTGAATAAAACCTATTCGGAGGGACCTATGTTTTCGTTGCTTCTTGTTATAATATATATTGCGTTTATAAGTCTGGGGCTGCCGGACTCTTTGCTCGGCTCTGCATGGCCCGTAATGAGGGTGGAATTTGGTGCTGAGCTGTCACTGCAGGGCATTATATCAATGATAATCTCTGCTTCGACGATAGCGTCGTCATTGATGTCCAATATGCTTTTTTGTAAGTGCTTCATTTTTCTTCTCTCTTTCTGCTCACATTGAGCTTATTACACATAGTACGTGATTGGCTTTGTAAGGATCACAATGAGGTCAACAATCACACCTATTAAAAACAATCCGCCTGTAAGCAGGTATAATATACCCATTCCGATCTTGCCCTCGTAAAATTTATGGGCACCGATACCACCTAGCAGCAGACACAATATAAGTGCGACCCACTTGTTTTTCGCTCTGCCGGCAGCAACACCGTTCGTGTTAGTGTTGGTATTTGTATTTGTGACAACAATGGTCGGCTGACTTTGACTGCTTGCTGCTGCTTTTAATTCCTCTACCTGTCTGCCGCAGCTTGTGCAAACAACAGCATCCACGGGTATTTTTTCTCCGCAATACTTGCAAAATTTTGTTGCGGCGTACTGTTCTGTTTTCTGTTCTTCAGTGTTTTCCATAAAAACCTCTCATAGTATTGAAATAATGCAATCAGTTTAACTGATCACAATTATTTTAACACATAAGTGTTCATTTGTCAACATATGTATTCAAAAAAGCTTAAAAAACGGCTTAAAATATATGTTGAGGTGATTATTATGTATATACCGACACTGGATCCTGTGACGGTTGGCAGGGTGATAGCTTATTACAGAACGGAAAAGGGAATCTCGCAGGAGGTGCTGAGCGGACTTGCGGATATAGGCAGAACACATTTGAGTGCAATCGAAAGAGGCGAACGCAAGCCGACGCTGGAAACGCTCTACCGCATTTGTACTGCGCTTGATGTAAAAATGAGTACAGTGATGTTAAGGCTTGAGGATGAGATAGAAAAAGCAAAAGAAACTGAAGGATAAGCATACCGTTGTGCTTGCATGGCAATTTATGTATTGCATTATTCAGCAAAATGTGTTAAAATATGCGGCGTGAATAAAACCTATTCGGAGGGACCTATGTTTTCGTTGCTTCTTGTTATAATATATATTGCGTTTATAAGTCTGGGGCTGCCGGACTCTTTGCTCGGCTCTGCATGGCCCGTAATGAGGGTGGAATTTGGTGCTGAGCTGTCACTGCAGGGCATTATATCAATGATAATCTCTGCTTCGACGATAGCGTCGTCATTGATGTCCAATATGCTCAACCGTCGACTTGGAACGGGCAAAGTCGTGTCGATAAGCGTTTTGATGACGGCTGTAGCGTTGTTTTTATTTTCAAGGGCAAATTCAGTACTTATGATGTGCATTATCGCAATACCGTACGGCCTGGGTGCAGGTGCCATTGATGCAGCACTCAATAATTATGTTGCGGTGCATTATTCCGCACGTCACATGAGCTGGTTGCATTGCTGTTGGGGTGTGGGTGCCGCAATAAGCCCGTACATCATGAGCACATGCATATCGTGGGATCTGGGATGGAGGCAGGGTTACTTGACTGTGTCCGTAGTACAGATCGTAATATCAATTCTTATGTTTATAGCTCTGCCAATGTGGAAAAAAGACCATAATGACGAAAGCAGTGCCGAGAATGAGTCAAGCACCATGGGAATATTGGATGTTTTTAAGATAAAGGGTGTAATGTATATATTGATAGCGTTTTTCTGCTACTGCTCGTTTGAGTGGACGGCAGGACTTTGGACGGCGAGTTATTTTAAGGAATATAAGGGCATACCGCCGGAGGATGCGGCAGGATATGCATCGCTTTTTTATCTGGGACTTACGGGCGGACGCTTTTTGAACGGATTTATTGCCAATAAATTGGGAGATAAAATAATCATAAGAATGGGGCTTATCATCACTGCCGCAGGCATAATATTGCTGTTCTTGCCGTTTGGAGGTACGGTGCTTGCGTTGATCGGTCTGCTAGTGATCGGCATTGGCTGTGCTCCGATATATCCTTCGATAATACATACCACGCCCGTGTATTTCGGTAAGGAAAGGTCTCAGGCAATAGTCGGTGTGCAAATGGCGTTTGCGTATGTCGGTTCAACGATAATGCCGTATGTGTTTGGATTTGCAGCACAAAAAATAAGTATAGGAATATATCCTCTGTTCCTGCTGATATTTATTTTTGCAACCATCATAATGACGGAAATGCTTAATAGAGCAATGAGCAGCAAGAGATCATGATATTATTACAGATGAGAAAGAGAGCATGGCTGAGAACCATGCTTTTTTTATAGTGTTGTTTTTAACGGGAAATCATGAAACGTAAAAGCCTTCCTTTGAGGGGACCGCTTGCGGTGGATGAAGCCTACATAAATTCACATATTAGTCATTCGCATTGTTTCCGCACACTCCCTCAGTCAGCTTTGCTGACAGTTCCCTCCGATAGGGAACCAGCATAACCTTACGATAAGAGCATCTCGTTTTTATCCACTGCTTTTTACCGCTTGACACTAAAAAATAACCTCTTGCTCAAAATGGATTGACAAAAAACAGCTGTTTTTGTATAATATGATCGTAAAACAAAAGAGAGGGCATGCATATGAAGCTTATGACCGAAATTGCGGATATTGGTGAAGCTGAAATACTAATACGCTGTAACGAGAGGACCGACAAAATAAAAAGCATAGAATCAATGCTTGAAGCTTTTATACAACAGGGAGAAGATATGGTCCTCAGCATTGGTGACACAGAGTATTACATATCAAAAAAGGAGATACTCTTTTTGAAACGGAGGAAGGCAAGGTTGCCGCTCATACATTGAACCGAATGTATTACACGGAGTATAAACTATACGAGCTTGAAAAGCTCATGACTCCGACGTTTGTGAGAATATCAAAATCGTGCATTATAAATGTAAACAAGATATCCGCCATACACCGAAGTATTACGGGTGCAAGCGAGGTGTCGTTCAATAATACGGATAAAAAAGTGTATGTTTCAAGAGCATACTATAAAATATTAAAGGACAGATTATACGAAATGAGGTTTGGTAAATGAGTAAGGTTAAATGGAAGCTGGACATCTCACTGAATAAATATTTCTGGGGTGTTGTGCTGCTGTGCATTGCGGCGGCTATAATTATTGATGCTTTGGATATTACGCCGGGATTTTTGGGCGAGCTCAGCATATGGAGTATATTGCTCATTATAGTTATGGCAGGCTGGATCATAAGCAGTCTTTTTAAGCTTGAAATGGGAAGCATCGTCATACCAATAGCTGTAATATTTATGATGACTAGAAAGCTTATTGCAAATGCCGTCGGCATAGAGAGCATTGCAGAGGTCTCAATAGGCACTGTTATACTTTTTACATTTGCTTTTCTGGTTGTGTCAAACATGATGAAGGGTGTGCTTGGCAAAATAATAATAATATTTGCATTTGCGGTGGTCATGCTTAAGAGCTGGATAGCACAGCTGATAGGTGTGCCTGCACTTGCGGATATGTCAAATTGGTTGATACTTGCTTGTAGCATACTTATTGCATGGGGCATTGATCTGTTGATCCCCATAAACGGCAAAAAAACTTATGAAAAGCATACTGAGGGCTCATCTACGATAGGCACAAAAATAAGATATATAGACTGCACCGATCTCACTGAGGCATACTCAATGAACCACTTGGGGGACTATGCGATATATTTCCAAAATATTGAGCATTATAAGGGTGATGCGACCTTGACTGTGGAAAACAAGCTCGGAAATATGAATATTTACGTTCCCGATACCTGGTACATAGACTGTAAGGTAAACAACAGCCTCGGAGAATGCAAGGTACAAAAGGGCAACGATGGCGGCAAAGTGCTGCATATCAACGGCGAAAACAAGCTCGGTACTCTTAAGGTTCACACACAGCATTATAATGACAGCGAGGCATTTGAAATCGGAAACGCAGAGGAAACGTATGACAGCATATCAAAATACATAAACTGTGAAAACTTTACGGATGAAACGATAAAATGCGACAGAAGCGAATATGAAGTTTTTTTCAGCAATATAGACGAGTATTGCGGTAATGCGACACTTCATATAGAAAATAAAGTAGGTGCAATAAAGGTAAATGTACCACGTGGCTGGAGAGTGAATACGGATATTGCAAATTCCGTAGGCGTATGTAATTGTGATTGCGATCCGAGCGGAGACGGCCCCCTGCTTAATATAGTGGGTGAAAACAAAGTGGGTGCGATAAATATAGATTATTACGATTACGACTGAAACACTGCAAAATAATACCCCGACAGATCCTTTGATCCGCCGGGGTTGATATTTTGTGTGAATATTTATTTTGTCATTCTCATTTCTTCAGAATTATGAGCGTCCTTGTTTACGGTTTCGGGATCAGCAAATGTAGGCACGACATGCATCATCGCTTGCTTTATGAGTGGTGCTGAAACACTGTCCTTTGAGCGTTCAACGGCATCATGCAAAACATTGAGCTTTTCGTCAACCTCCTCACGTGAGAGAGGAGAGTCCTTTTCTATGAATATCATGTTATTGCTCGTTTTGCTTAAGGTCTCTGTTTTTATCAACAGTTCCTCGTAAAGCTTCTCGCCCGGTCTCAAACCTATTTCTTCGATATTTATGTCCTTATAGGGTTCATATCCCATCAACTTTATCATGTTTAATGCAAGGTCATATATTTTTACGGGCTTGCCCATGTCAAGAACAAACAATTCTCCGTTTTTTGCCATTGCACCTGCCTGAATAACAAGGGAGCTTGCTTCGGGAATGGTCATAAAATACCTTATTATGCGCTTGTCCGTGATGGTAACGGGGCCGCCCTCGGCGATCTGCTTTTTGAACAGCGGTATAACGCTTCCGTTGGAGCCGAGCACATTGCCGAAACGCACTGCAGAAAAGCATGTTTTGCTGTCATTACGGCATTGTATGATCATCTCACACATACGCTTGCTTGCACCCATAATATTTGTCGGATTTACAGCCTTATCGGTAGATACAAGTATAAATTTTTCAACACCGTACTTTTCGGCAATGTTTGCGGTATTGTATGTGCCGAAAATATTGTTCTTTACTGCCTCCGCACTGCTGCGCTCCATAAGGGGCACATGCTTGTGTGCAGCGGCATGGAATACTATATCAGGTCGGTAATGATTGAACACGCAATCAAGCCTGTCAATGTCACGCACGGAGCCTATCTCAACAGCAAGATCGAGCTTTTTGCCGTATTTGCGTATAAGCACCTGTTGTATGTCATATGCACTGTTTTCGTAAATATCAAATATTACAAGTTTTGCAGGCTTGAGACTTGCTATCTGCAAGCACATCTCACTGCCTATTGAGCCGCCGCCGCCCGTGATAAGAACTACCTTACCACGGTAATAGTCTGCAACGGATCTGTCGTTTATTGAGATCGGCTTGCGGAACAAAAAGTCCTCCACCGTAAAATCACGAACAACACGTTTTTTTGAAGGATCGTTGTCATAAGCACTTGTAAAGTTGTTTCCTTCGTGTATGGGGTCATACAGCTTAACAATGCAGCCGTATGCACTGTATTTATTGTAAAATTCCTCTATTTTATCCGAGCTGACCTCATTTATTGCAATAACCACCTCTGAAATGCCGAGGGACTCAATAATTGAGAATTCATTCTTTTCGGAACTGTACACGGGAAGACCGACGACCTTTGAGCCGATTTTTGTTTTATCCACATCAAAAAAGCATACGGGATCGTATTTTGAATAAGGATTGTCCAGCAGCTCACTTGCGAGGTATGCCCCGAGCTGCCCCGCACCTGCTATTGCAATTTTGACCTGTTGTATATCGGTATTGCCCGATGCACGGTTGTATTTTTTATATACAAGCCTGTATGCAAACCTTGAGAACAACGCCAGCAGGAGGGAAAGCGTCGTTACAGTCACGCTTATCCATATACCTATATAAGAGTTTGCCACGATGGAATTTACAATAAATCTGCTGACAAAAAAGGCAAGCAGCGCACCGAGACCGTCAGCTACTATCATTCCGAGATATGCATTTGTGTTGGGGTACCGCCATACGGTAGAGTATGTTCTGAATATTATCCTGAGCATAAACACACAAACAAAAAGTATCAGTGAATTGTATATATACAGCGAAATATTGTTTACGGGCGTGCTGAATTCAACCTCTCTGCACAGAAAAAAGTAGACTACATCCGCCAGAATAAAGCAAAAAATATCAAAAAGAATGAGCAAGAACTTTCTTGATTTGCCCTCAAAAAAATAGAATTTGCTTTTTACTGTTGACTTACTGCTCATTTTACAGTCTCCGTTGATCTGTTTGATCGCACACCATGCGTATGAGTATTATATACCATTTGGGCAAAAAAATCAAGACTGAAAACGTTACATTTGTACATAAGAGTGCATTTAAGTTAAAATAAAAATTACAGTCAGCCTAAAGGTATTTCCTCAGCTCCGAGAGCAGAATAATAAATATCCCTTGCCATTGCCAGAGCGTGAGCATTGCCGAGCCCTCCGTAACTTCTGTCATTTACGACGACTTTGTATCCTGCCATCGATATGGGCACAAGCACCGTGCCTGCCTGCACGAGGTCAAAAAATTCGACCGTTCCGCCGTTCAGACCATGGTGTGGCAGCTGTACTATATCGCTTTTGAATATTTCCGGTGAGCTTTTGTATTTATCGCAAACATAATTAAGCACATGCTCCGATGTGTCACCCGTGATCATTACCCTTACCCTACTGTCGGAAACAGTGAATATTGTTGAAAGCTCATTTGAATCAGTCAGACCATCAACATCGCTCCATACAAAAAAAATGCGGATAACAGTATCGTCGATATTGTATATGTCGCCCGATCTAGGACATATATATTTGCAATCGAGCAGGTCGGAGATACTTCCCATTGATGCAATATCCTCCCTGCAACGTTCATCAAAATAGTCCGGATTGTTAAAGCATACGGCGTTCACGGTCACTTGCTTTTTTAACTCCTCATTCTGTGCAAAGCAGATCAGGGCAGTGCAATGATCCCTGTGAGGGTGGGTAATTATCCACAGCTCAACCACGGGGGTATCTGAATACTGCATTAACAGATCGGTGATGCGATAAGCATCCTCACTGTCCATACCACCGTCAACTATAATAAAATGCCCGTTATCCGTCTGAAAAATATATCCCATTCCGGATGACTGCCAACGCCATTCGCCGTCATATTCTGCAACAAGAGGTCTGTATTGAATAAGCTTCTTCATTAATCATTCCTTTACAAAAGATACGTTAGAGCATTGTGAACGTTTTCAAAGCTGCAAACGTCAAGAGTGTCTATTTTTTCTCCGTCAAGAGTCCAATCGACGTTTTCGGGAGAGTATACAGTGCCGCTTGAGGCGGTCGTGAACAGTATCATGTCGGACTCACTGTAATTCTGTGAGAGCAATGCCCTTATGCAATCATTGAGCTCATTTATATTTTTGGGATATTTTACGAGGAATATCTCAAACCTGCCGTCATTCATGCAAACCGCATCGGGGTCAAAGGACAGTATTCCGCCAACCGATGTTGAATTTGATATTGCGCCGAATACATAGTCATCCTCAAGAACGGTTTTTCCGCCGTCAAGCTCAAGCTTCATGTGATACGGCTTTATTGTGGACAGATCCGAAACGCCCTCCAGAAAATATGCAAAGCGTCCCAATGTATTTTTCAGATTCTGCGGCGCGGAAAACGACGATCTTGTAAATGCGCCGAATGATGCAACGTACGAAAAGTATCTGTCTCCGAATTTGCCTGCATCAATGAGCCTTTCGGTCGCATTTGTGAATGAAAGTGCTGCCTGCATGATGTTTTTCGGGATATTGAGGCTTGTTGCAAAATCATTTGTGCTTCCGGCGGGAATATAGCCGATAGGTGTGGTGTGGTTACCCTCAAGCATGCCGTTAATGACCTCATTGAGCGTGCCGTCGCCGCCTATGCATACCACCTTGTCATAATTTCCTGCAAGCTCTCTTGCAATGGTTATACCGTCGCCTCTTGAACATGTCATTTCCACTGTTGTGAGGATACCTTTTTTGCTGAATAACTCAAGTATATCCGCAAGAAATGCGTTTGCCTGCCTCTTTCCCGAATACGGGTTCATTATCATCAATACCTTTTCCATATCGTACACTCCTTTTATATGGATTTTGTTTTACATAAATATATTATACCAAACGCATGATTTTGTCAAGCCCCTTGCAATTTTTTTAATAAAATGCTATAATATACGAGATGTACGGAGAATCGTATCGATAGGGAGAAGTGTCATGCAGATAATTACTTATTCTGAGGAGGAAACATATGCATTTGCCGCAAAAATTGGCAAATTGCTCAAGTACGGAGCTATTGTGCTGTTGAATGGTGCAATGGGAGCAGGAAAGTCCGTATTTGCGAGGGGCATAATACAGTCGTTGGGCTATGATCAGCCTGTTACGAGCCCCACGTTTACCCTGATGAACGAATATGCAACAGATCCGGTCGTGTGCCATTTTGATCTGTATCGGCTTGACACCCCGGAACAACTGTACGATATAGGCTATGATGAGTATATATATTCCGATAATATATCTCTTATAGAGTGGTCTGAAAAAATGGAATACCTGCTTCCAGATGATTATATTGAAATAAGGATCGAAAAACTCGATTCGCAAACAAGAAGGATAACTGTTATTGCAGATAAAAAGGGTGTAATGGCAGAACTTGAAGAAAGGTGATTTTATGAAGATACTTGCTATTGATTCTTCAAGCACTCCGGCAAGTGTTGCCGTAACGGAGAATGATACCGTTTTGGGTGAGTTTACGATAAATATAAAGAGGACGCATTCCGAAAAGCTTTTGCCGTTGGTGGATTCACTGCTTGATATGATAAATGTGGGAGCGGGAGACATTGATGCATTTGCGATCTCTGCGGGTCCCGGCTCATTTACGGGGCTTAGGATAGGTATGTCGGCGGCAAAGCTCATGGCACAGGTGTCACAAAAGCCGCTGATTGCTGTGAGTACATTGGAAAGCATTGCCATGAATGTATGCACATTTGACGGATATATATGCCCAATGATAGATGCAAGAAATAACACGGTGTATGCGGCGATGTATGCTTGTGAGAATGGTATTTTGAAAGAAATAAGAAAGCCGGATGCCGTTTTGGTTGCGGAATTGGCAGAGCAGCTTAAGGCTGCCGATAAAAAGGTATTGATATGCGGAGAATACTCAAAATATAATGATGCCTTTGACAACAAGATAAGTAGAGCGCCTGAGCTTTTATCATCGCAAAGGGCATCGTCATGTGCGGTAATTGCTTACAGATTGGTAAAAAATGGTGTAAATACATCGCCTGAGAGTGTTGTTCCGATGTATATAAGGGAATCACAGGCTGAGCAGGCAAAAAGAGCAATGAAAACAACAAATGGGTGAGGTCAGCAATATGTCAGAAATCAATGTACGCCTTGCATACAAAGAGGACCTCAAGGGGATGCATAATATTGAAAGCTCGTCATTTGCAGCACCCTGGTCATTTGAAGCATTCAAGGAGAATTTTTTCAATCTGTTTTCCATATACGTGTTGGCTGAGACTGATGACGGTACCATGATCGGGTTCGGCGGAATGCAGGTGATATTTGAAGAAGCTCATGTAATGAACATTGCCGTGCTTGAAGAACATAGACGCAAGGGCATAGCAGGACAGATGCTTAAGCTCATGATGCAGGAAGCAAAAAAACGTGATGCACAGACGATGATGCTTGAGGTAAGGCAGAGCAATGCTCCCGCAAGATGTCTTTACCAAAAATACGGCTTTGTGCCCGTTTCGATAAGGAAGGGATATTATTCCGACAACAACGAGGATGCAATAATTATGGCGGCAGAATTATAGTAAAGTATTCACAAAAGCTCCGTCCGATGCATATTCTGTAATGAGAATGTGGTTGGGAGGGGCTTTTTTTATGTCTGTATTTAAGGGGATATGTACTGCACTGATAACACCGTTTGTTGACGGTGAGGTAGATTACGGATCGTTAGCAAAATTGATAGAACGCCAGATAGAGTCGGGGATAAATGCATTGCTTGTATGCGGAACGACGGGTGAACCGTGCACGTTGACGGGAGAGGAGAAAATGTCCGTTATCGATTTTGCGGTCGAAAAGATCAACAAGCGTGTGCCCGTTATAGCGGGAGTGGGCAGTAATTGCACACGCTCTGCGGTGAATGATGTGCGTGCGGTGAGATCGCTTAATGTTGATGCGATATTGTCCGTTACGCCGTATTACAACAAATGTACGCAGGACGGACTCATACGCCACTATTCCGAAATTGCCGCATGTGCGGACCTACCCATAATAATGTATAATGTTCCGTCACGCACGGGAATGAATGTTATGCCCGAAACAGTACAAAAGCTCTGCGACGTAAATAATGTGGTTGCAATAAAGGAAGCGGGAACAAGCATAGCTCAGTGTGCCGAAATAATGGCGTTGTGCGGAGATAAGATAGATCTCTATTGCGGAAATGACAATATGCTTTTGCCTGAGCTTGCACTGGGCGGCAAGGGAGGTATATCCGTGGCTTCAAATGTCATACCTGAGCTTATGTGCGGAATTGTGAACGCATTTTTTGACAACAGAATATCCGTTGCAACACAGCTGCAATTAAAGCTCGTTCCGTTTTTGAATGCACTTTCATGTGAGGTAAATCCAATACCCGTAAAGGCGGCGGCGTCATTGCTAGGACTGTGCAAAAATGAGCTCCGTCTGCCGCTTACTCCTCTTGAAAACAAGAATATAAAGCTGATATGCAATGAGCTGTATAAGCTTTAGTGTCGGCTCAAAAGGACAGCACAGAGCAATGCTACCGCTTCATTTCGCTGCATAATTATGTAGCAACATTTAGTCAAATATCGTAAATGATATTTGATTTTTTTATTTTTTTGCTGTTTGTGAATAATATATGAACGAGAATGACGAATAACATACATAATTATGCAAGTATTAACAATTTGTTCACAAACTTTTTTATGCTAATGTGGTATAATATACGCAAGCAAAAAACGTAAACGTTTTTTTGCGGACTTGTCGTCCGCCGTGCTGTCGCACATGCTTGCTATATTGAACCACGTCGCAAAAATGCCCTTGCGAGCAAGCATTTTTACTTGTGGTATAATAATTGCAAGCAAAATGACATCAAAAGCGCATTATTATTTTGGACGTGCGTAATTTATGATAACGATGCAGCTCATTTTTATGACGGTGCATTAAAATATACAAATATTTGAAAGGCGGTATCATTTTATGAATCGTGTAT
>CAYOGO010000010.1:0-16274 GCA_964403405.1 uncultured Lachnospiraceae bacterium
TCCATTGACAAGGTAAGAAAAATATGCCCGAAGTGTGCGGACAGAGGCTCAACATTCAAGCGCTTGCTGAAAATGGTCCCGAAGTATTGGAAATACGTTGCTATCGCAATGATGGCAACTCTTATCACAAGCGGCTTTAACCTTTTGATACCGTACATGTCAGGTACGATACTCTTTGACAGAGCATTGCGTGATGACGGTAATTGGTGGAGCGGCAAGATAGTGCTCATAGTTGTACTTATGTTTGCGGCGTTTGCTGCAAACCATTTTACGGCGGCATTTGGTAATGTCAACATGAACAAAATGTCGGAAAACGTAATGTTCGACTTAAAGACAAGCATATTCAGATCGTTCCAGAATATGTCAATGGGCTTTTTTACAAAGAACAATATCGGTTCCATAATGACGCGTATTGACAGTGATGCGGCTGCAATAGCTAACTTTTTTGTAACGGGTGTTCCGTTTGCGGTAAGAGGTATAATAGAGTTTTTCGGCGGATTGATATTGCTGCTCATTCTTAACCCAAGGGTCGTATGGCTTGCGATATTCCCGATATTTACAATATTTGTAGTGCTTAAAGCGACAACTAAGTATCTGCGGAGAATGTATGTTAAATCGTGGAAGGCAGGCTCAAGGCTCACGTCATCCGTAAGTGACAGCTTGAGGGGCGTAAAGGTAGTTAAGGCATTCGGTAAGGAGCAGGACGAAATAGCGCGTTTTGACAAAGTAAACAATAACTATTTCAGAATCAACTTCAAGCTTGCAAATACCGTGACAATGCTCAACCCTATATACAGCCTTGTTATAAGCATAGTTACATACGGTATATGGATAATAAGCGGACACGAGATAATTGCAGGTGAGGCGCTTATGACATACGGTATCATGCAGAGTACGCTTTCGTATTTCAGCATGATGATATCACCTATATCGTCATTCTCGGGCTTTATAGAATGGTGGCAGAACTGTATGACAGCCGCACAGAGAATGTTCGATCTTGCGGATGCAGAATCAGATGTAAAGGAATCAAAAACACCTATCGTTATTGACAGAGTAAAGGGCAATATTGATATAGAGAATGTTACATTCGGATATGAACCCAATCATAATGTGCTCAAGGATATGAATGTAAGCATAAAGGCGGGCGAAATGATAGGTATTGTCGGTCATTCCGGTGCAGGTAAGTCAACACTTATCAACCTCATCACGAGAATGTACGATGTAAATGAGGGTGCCATTAAGATAGACGGCTACAATATAAAGGATATTGCAACAACTACATTGCGTAACAATATTGCGTTGGTTACACAGGATACATACATATTCCAGGGCACCGTGCTTGAGAATATTGCTTATGCAAACCCAGAGGCAAGGAGAGAGGATGTAATTGCGGCGGCAAAGATAGCAAAATGTCATGATTTTATAGAGGCAATGCCGGAAGGATATGACACAATGGTTGGCAGCGGTTACAGAAGCATGTCCGGCGGCGAAAGACAGAGAGTATCAATCGCACGTGCAATACTCGTTAACCCGAGAATACTCATACTTGATGAGGCAACTGCGGCACTTGATACCGAAACGGAAATGAGTATACAGGATGCACTTGATAATCTCACAAACGGCAGAACAACTCTTGCCATTGCACACAGACTGTCAACATTGAGAAATGCAGACAGACTTATAGTTATTGAAGACGGCGTTATAACAGAGGTCGGTACGCACAGCGAGCTTGTAAAGAACAAGGGCGTATATTACAGACTTATGATGAAACAGGCGGAAGCACTGAAAACGAAGGGTATCTGAAAAGGAGGATAATCTTATGACAGCAGATGACATTACAGAATCAATGGAAATTGAATATATAGATCCCAAAGAGGCAAAATTTAATATTACAACAAGCCACATTTTAACATTGGATCTGAACGGTGTACACTATCCGTGTGTACAGCTTCACAGGTCATTCCCGTTTACTAATCCGGATAAGTATATTGCGGTAAGAGACGACGATGACAGCGATAAAGATAAAGTACGTGAAATAGGTAACGATAAGAAAAAAGAAATAGGCATGATAAAGGATCTTAACGATTTTGACGACGTTACGAGAAATATTCTTGACAGATATCTTGAATTGAGATATTTTGCTCCGGTCATAGAGAAGCTTATTTCGGTAAAGGAAGAATTCGGTTATAGATATTGGGTGGTTGAAACGGATAAGGGACGTTGCAAGTTTACAACGACTCTCAACAGAAACAGCATAGTAAATCTCAGCAGCTCCGACAGAGTAATGATATACGATGTCGACGGAAATCGATTTCAGATCATCGGTTTCTCAAAATTTGATTCAAAGGGCAGAAAACAGATAGAGATGTTTATGTAATGCGACCGCATTACGGCGACTTTGTGTCGGAAAGGATTTAATTATGAAACTTGATTTTGAATTACCTGAAAAGATCAAAATGAAGGTCCTGCAAGCTCTCATGACGGAAATACTGTACTGTGTTCCGCTGGGGATGGATGTTGCCGGCTATAAGCATGAGGACAGTTATTTTGTAGTGGGTGAAGATAAATGGTTGACCGTGCAGAACGGTGAAATAGAAAAGGTTGAGTACATAAAGGATTGTAAGGACTTTATGCTTAAGCCGATGATCGGTAACGCTTTTATAAAGTGTACAATAGACGGCAGTGTATCCATGATTGCAAGATTCTCAATGACTGAGGTCGTAAGATTCGGTTACATAGTGCAGATACTTAACCAGATGGTTGCGGAGCTCCCTGTAAGCGTTTACAATAACGATAGGGAAAGAGTCTGCAACAAATGCGGAAGAATACTTATACGAGGAACGAACCTCTGTCCTAAGTGCAGTAAAAAGGGACAGGCAGTAAAGCAAATATTCTCTCTTTCAAAGAGATATATGCCGTACCTCATGGGTACATTGATCATATACCTCATTTGCGTTATGGCAAGCTTTATTGAGGTGGATTATTATGCTGCCATCGTTGACTACTGCTTCCTCGGGAAGGCTCTGCCTGAGAAGTTTGCCTATATGGCGGATATGGAGAGAATGGATGCATTTATCCGCCTGATGGGAACGGTCATCGGATTCGGATTGACAAGGTTCTTCCTTGGTATACTCGGTGCGTTATTTGCAAACAATTTTAACCAGAAGTTTACAACAAGACTCAGAAAAGAGATATTTGATAAGGTACAGTCACTCTCGGTAAATTATGTTACAACGGCAAGCCCGGGCGACATAATGAACAGAACATTCTCGGATACAAGCGCTATCAACACATTTTTGCATCAGATGTCGGTTAGTCTCATAAAATCGATATTCTCATTTGTTGTTGCGCTGATAATGTTGTTCCAGAGAAGTTGGCTCGTAGCTATAATGATACTCATACCTGCTCCACTGTCACTCTTTGTGCAGAGATATGCATGGAGATATGTTTACGGCAGAATATGGAAGGGTCTGTCAAAGGCGAGGGATAAATCCTCATCGTACTTGCATGACATAATGAGCGGTATAAAGGTCGTTAAGGTGTTCGGCACTGAGGAAAGAGCAACATCCAACTTCAAAAAGCATTCAAGAGTAGCTGCTGATATGGCTATAAAGGGTATGACTCTTGCACAGATATTCAACCCTATTGCAGCAGTGCTTATGAATGTAGGACAGTACCTTGTATACATAGTCGGTGGTCTTGCAATATATGCAGGTATAAAGAATGCAGATCCCACAGCAATGACATTGGGTACATTTACCGCAATGCTCGGTATAGTTTCCCGTGTTTATGAGCCTCTTAACATGTTTATTTCAATGCCGCAAATGATAAACAATTCAATGATATCAATACAGCGTGTGTATGAGATACTCAACCAGGTGCCTGAAATAGGCGACAAGAGCGATAGTGTACAGCACAGAATAGACGGCAATATTGACTTTGAGGATGTAAGCTTCGGCTACAATTCGTACGACCACGTGCTTAACAATATTAATTTCCACGTTGAAAAGGGCGAGATGATAGGCCTTGTTGGAAGATCCGGATCGGGTAAGAGCACATTGACCAATCTTGTATGCCGCTTCTACGATGTTAATGAGGGCAGCATTAAGATAGATGGTGTTGATATAAGAAATATACAGCAGAGCTCATTGACAAGCCAGATAGGTGTCGTTTTGCAGGAAAATTTCCTGTTCAGCGGTCCGTTGTATGAGAATATAAGATATTCAAAGCCGGATGCAACATATGAGGAGGTAATAAGGGCGGCAAAGATCGCAAATGCTCATGAGTTTATCATCAACCTTCCTGACGGCTATGATACTTGGGTAGCAGAGGGCGGAAGCAATTTTTCAGGAGGCGAAAAGCAGAGAATTGCCATTGCAAGAGCTATTTTGAGCGATCCCGCAATACTTATACTTGATGAGGCAACATCAGCACTTGACGTTGAGACTGAGGCTCAAATACAGGAGGCATTGCAGAGACTTATTAAGGGCAGAACGACGTTTGCCATTGCACACAGACTTTCAACTCTTAAGAATGCAAACAGACTCTTTGTTATGGATAAGGGCAAAATAGTCGAAATGGGAACGCATGATGAGCTTTTGAAGAAAAAGGGTATTTATTTCAGCCTTGTTATGGCACAGAGATCTATGGCAAAGAGAAAGGGCAAAACAGATACTGTTTCAGAGCTGTTGGCAAATTAGATATGAGTTCGGACAGACAGAAAAAAGCGGAAATGCTTGCTCATGATAAAAACGAGGAATTGCTCGGCAGACATATTCTTGATCTTGACAATATTTGTATAAGAAGAAGAAAAACGGTCTGTACGGGCTTTCTGAGTGAGGCTGAGCAGGCATACTGTGAGATGCTTTTTCATGTGCTTGATTCTGATGTAAAATTTATAGGCGGCTACGACAATGCACAGCGTTGCGTAGCTGTTCTTTTTTACGAGGAAGCATATGAATTGAGCGAGGGTGAATTGCCGTATTCCGTGTTAAAACTTGAATACGGAGCAAGGGTGTCGCACCGCGATATATTGGGCAGCATATTGGGACTGGGCTTGGAGAGGACCACTGTCGGTGATATATTGGTATGGGATAACAGAGCGTATGTCATTGCAACAAGGGAAATGGCTCCTTATATAGAGAGAAATCTTACGAGAATAGGCAGGCAGAGCGTCAACGTGAGACTTGTCGGAGCAGATGAGCTTGAGGTGCCCGAAGTTAAAACAGAGGAGATATTTGTAACTGTCGCATCTCTCAGGCTTGACAGTATTGTAGGTGAGGGCTTCAGATTATCAAGAGATGATGCAAAATCCGCTGTCCAAAAGGGAGTGGTGAGCGTAAATCACAGGGTAGTGGATTCCGCATCGTACCATATACACGAAAAAGATGTAATATCGTTACGAGGACGGGGTAAAATAATCGTGGATGCCATAGGAACAGAGAGCAAAAAGGGCAGAATAAGGGTAAATCTGTTGCGCTATGTCTGAAAAATAAAATTGTGAACATTAATTTTCTTGACATGTCGGCACAATCGTGTTATACTATGCATATGATCCCAAAAAAGAATTTATTTTGAGAGTATAATAAAGGAGGATATTGAGGTGTCCGACAGCAATAAATTTAAGGATACAAAGCTTGCAAAATATGCAAATTTTATAATATCAAAAATAAAAGCTTTTTTTTCAAAGGAAAATATGGTGTTGCTTTTACGAAAAATAAGAGCGATAGCTGTATTTGTTCTGGCAAAAATAAAGGCTTTCTTTGTGCTTTGCAGAGATAAGATCGTTGCAGGGTATAATAAAATATTCAACAAAAGTTCGAAAAAAAACGAGCAGACAGGCAGCAAGGGAGGCAATTCCTTTGGAAATGCTTGTAAAAGGTTATTTGGTGTGGTGCTTGTTTTTTTTGTGACAAGGTACAGAAAAATAAAGCGGTATTTTGCCCGCAGAAAACAGCAAAACGCAAAAAAGCATGCAGAGCAGTCTGAAAGGCAGGTAAATGCATCCGCAACGAGGGCAAAGCACTCAAGTCGAGAGGAACACGAAAAGACAATATCTGTACCGATACAAAACAGAAAAGGTAATGATTTTGCAGATCTGGATATTCCGGCACCGAATACGGACAAGCTCCAAAGGAGAATACTGTCATCGGATGAGAACGAAGCCGAAGACAATGATGATGAAGAAAAGGTGTCCGTATGGGATACGGACCGCAGACCGTTTTTTCTTGTATCAATAGGTGTTGCGGTTTGTAAGCTTACGATAGTGCTTGTGTTTTTGGTTGGCTTTGCGTGCCTTGGTATCGGTCTGGGAATAGTCAGGGCATATATTGCATCCGCACCTGAGCTGAATGTTGAAAAAATAGAGAATAACGATAAAACATCGTTTATTTACGATATAAACGGCGATCTTATAACTGAATACTATAATCTTGAAAACCGTTCATGGGCAAGCTATGACGAAATACCGACAATGTTTAAGTATGCGGTGGTTGCAAGTGAGGATGAGTCGTTCTTTGAACATGACGGATTCAATTTCAAGCGTATCGTTGCGGCTGCACTGTCGCAGCTGGCAGGAGGTTCGGTTGCAGGCGGAAGTACCATAACTCAGCAGGTGCTTAAGCTGACTCTGCTGACGTCACAACAGACCTACAAACGAAAAATACAGGAGATATACCTTGCTTATCAGCTTGAAAAGGAGTACGATAAGGAGGAAATCCTTGAATGGTACATCAATATAATGCCTATGGGTGGTCTGCTGTACGGCGTAAAATCAGCGGCGGAGGATTACTTCGGCAAGGAGCTTGATGAGCTGAATCTGAGGGAGTGCGCGGTGCTTGCAGGTATGACAAACGCACCTACCATGTATAATCCTAGGTTATGCATGCTTTTAGAAGAGGAAGGCGGATATGGCGAAGAGGGTAGGCTCAAATTGTACAGGAGAGCCAATTATGTGCTTACACAGATGTATTCCGTGGGTTTTATAAGCGAGCAGGAATATAATGAGGCCATATTCGATACTGGGGATCTTGAGAGCGAGCAGCTTGTAGTAAAAAAGACATCCTCAAACTATACCTATGAGCATAAATACTATGTAGAATACGTTCTTGATGAGCTTGTTGACAGAATCATGGAGGTATTTGATTGGGAGGGTGCAACAGGTCGTGAGCAGGCATATTCGTACATCCGTACGGGTGGCTTGCACATATATACGGCATTGGATGTTGAAAAGCAAACAGCTGTTGAAAATGCAGTGTATAATTTCAAAATGTGGCCTACATTCAGGGACCCGAACAGCTACATCAGTGCAGGAGGAATAGAACAGCCCCAGTGCGCAACCGTTGTTATAGATAACAGCACGGGATACATTGCCGCACTCGTAGGTGGAAGATCAGAGCCGACGATACGTATGGGTCTTAACAGAACATATCAGTCATTGTTGCCATTGGGCTCATGTATAAAGCCGCTTTCCGTATATGCTCCGGCATTGGACCAGGGCTTGCTTTCCAACATGGTCATAATGGATGTGCCGGTACCTATTGACGGCTGGTATTCGACAACGGGATTCCCTAAGAATTTTGATATCAAAGCATCTTATAAGGGCCCGACATCTGTTTCGTACGGCTTGGTCAAGTCATTGAATATACCTACTGCAAGAATTTTGCTCAACAGACTGAGTATAGCAACATCTGCAAGCTATCTGAGAGCTATGAATTTTACGGAGACTGCAATATCGGACAGCGCATCCGATATGTCACTTGGTTCAAAGGGCGGCGAGCTCGTAAATTCTGCTGCTGCATATGCAACATTGGCAAACAACGGTATATACAGAACGCCCTTGAGCATTATAAGGATAGAAGATAATGACGGTGAGGATATATTTACCGAAGACGATCAGGAAATGAGGCGTGTGTTTAAGACCGCAACTGCATATATAATAACTCAATGGATGCATAGGGCAACACAGAAGCCGGAGTCTGCGATCAATGTGGAATTAAATAATAAAAATATCGAAGTTTGTGGAAAAACAGGTACAAACGAGAATACCAGGGGTATAGGCTACATGGGATACAGCAAGTACTATACTTGTGCACTGTGGATAGGTCACGATGACTTTATACCGTCGTTTACTGAGGATACCACTGCTCTGTATTGGGCTACGCCCTTGTGGCTTGATATAATGAATCCATTGCATGAGAATCTTGAGGATTCAAAGATATATCCCGAGGTCGACAGCGATGTTATAGAGGTAACGGTATGTGCGGTCTCAGGCAAGCTCCCGAATGGTGAGGTCTGTGAGCACGATCAGGGCGGATATGGCACAACGACGGAGCTGTTCATAAGGGGTACGGAGCCTACCGAGGTATGCGACATGCATTTTGAGGTGAAGTACTGTAAAGAATCGGGTCTGCTTGCAAACAGATACTGTACCGATGACTGCATAGAGGTCAGAACTGCTGTTAAGCTCAATAAAAAGTCGGAGTACTTTAAGCTTCATAGTAGTGAGACGTATGAGTATAAGCTGTATCAGTATTTCCCGATATATTATGTTGACGGTGTGTCCTATATAGGCGTATTGGGAACGGATGAAGAAGGCAATATCGTGATAGAGGAAGTAAAAAAGGGCACGGATTGCTATTGCACGATACACGATGAAACTACAAATACCATTGCCGCAAAACGACAGGAACTGCAGACAAAAACAGAGGCTTATATCAAGCAGATAAAGCGAACATTAAACCAGACAAAGTACAAAACAAATATAAGTGGTTTGCAGACAGAGCAGATAAATATTGCAACCGAGCTCCTTCAGGCAGAGGTGGATACACCATTGTACGGAGTGAATGAGGGAGATAAAAAATTCTCACTTGAAAATGCACAGCTTGCATATGATGCGTTAACATCGCTGTTTGAGAATATTATTTCCGGAATAGATGCAAAGCTTGACGCAAAAGCAGAGTATTCTATTACTGCGCCGCCGATAATTTCTCAGATAACCGAAAAATTAAGCAGCTCACAGTATTCAGGTGTTATTTTGCAGGACGAGATCGATATGGTCAATTCATATATCGAGGCGTTCAATAACGCACTTAATGCGCCCATCGCACCTGAGGATCCTGCTGCTGAGGCTTTTGATGTAGAGGTACTTGAAAACAGGCTGTCCGAGCTGCAAACAAAGTCCGAGGAGCTTTTTGAGGAGCTTGATAAGAGACTGTCGGGAGACAGCGGCGAGAGTACAGAAAAGGATGATAAGGTTCTTGTGCTGAAAAAGGACGAGCTGACAGCGGATTTGACGGAGATCATAAACGCACAGTACGCAATAGTTATAGATGCGTTGACAGGCAAGGTGATAGCTGCGAAAAAATCAGATGTGCTTGTTTCTCCGGCGGATATCACAGGCTTGATGACGGCGTTGGTTGCATACGAGTACGTGAAGGACAATGCGGTTGACATAAACACGACATTTGTCAGATTTACTGAGGCGGCAGTTAATTTTGCAATTGATTCGGGACTTTCGTCCGCGGAATTTACGATAAACGAAACTGTTGCACTCAGGGATGTATTCTACGGCGCGGTGTTCTCATCGGGTGCAGATGCGGCGTTGATGCTTGCGGAATATTGTTACGGCACGGAGTCCGCATTTGTTGCGGAGATGAACCGTAAGGCTCAAAGCATGGGACTTTCAAACACATATTTTGTGAATTGCACGGGTGCGCTTAGCACGAGCCAGTATACAACGGCGGAGGATATTGCCGTAATACTTGACTATGCATACAAATATGATTTTATAAAGACAATAATGAGCGATGAATCACATACCTATGCGAGAACGGATGTAACGGGTATGAGATACGCAAAGAGTATGCTCACAAACTTCAGAACATCGTACAATTACGATGTTGAGGCATCAAAGGTAAGCGGTGCCGAGCTGTTTGGCGGCAAAACAGGTCAATTTGCAACCACCGGCTGTACGGTTGCAACATTTGCTTGCAATGCAGACGGTGACAGATACATAGTTATTGTCGGCGGAGCGGATTCAAGAGGCAGTGCCGTTGAGGAGATGCTCAGCCTGTATACCGAATACACATGGGAAATTGTGATCGATGACGAATAATGTTCAGAAGGGAGCCTTATTTAAGGTGGGTTTATTATGAAGGTAAAGCAGCTTACAACAATGGTAAAGGTATTGCAGAATGACGCTCTCGATTATGAGGAATTTAATTCCTTTACCGCTTTAAAAAACGAACGATTTGCTTATCAGATAGCAATCAGAAATGATGAGTCAAGGAAGCAGTGTATCAGGGCTTTTGTTGATGCGGATATTGATTGTGTCGACTTGCGCCGTGAGGTGTACTGCTATGTAAACAGTACGGGTTGCACAAGGGAAGATATGACGGATGAATACATAGTGTGTGACCCCACATATGTGCCCGATGCACTTTTCCCGATGGAGGACGGCACCATAGAGCTTGAGCCAAATGAAAATGCTGTTATTTTTGTTACTGCTCATATGGATAAGGGCAGTGTTGATGCTGGCAAGCATGACATCAATGTGACGCTTGTGGCTGAAGACACTAAAATAACAAAGACATTTACTCTGGATGTTATTGATGCCAAGCTTCCCGAGAGAAAATTTATGTATACAAATTGGTTCCATTGTGACGGAATAGCTTATATGCATAAGGAAAAGGTGTTTACAGAGAAATTTTGGCGTCTTTTGGAGAGCTACATGCTTGCTGCTTCGAGGGTCGGCATGAATATGATACTTACGCCTATAATAACGCCTCCGCTTGATACGGAAATGGGCGCCGAAAGGCTTACGGTACAGCTCGTTGACATTGAAAAGGATGAAAACGGCTATTCGTTTGAATTTTCAAAATTACGCAGATGGGTAGCACTTGCACAAAAATGCGGCATGAAATATTTTGAAATGGCTCATTTGTTTACGCAGTGGGGAGCTAATTACACTCCTAAGATCGTTGTAAAGGTAAATGGCAGGGAAGAAAAGCTGTTTGGCTGGCATGTATGTGCAACGGATGAGAGCTATGTTGAGTTCCTGCATCAATTTTTGCCGCAGCTGGTTGATGTTATTAAGGATCTCGGTATCGAAAAGAATACGTTCTTCCATATTTCGGACGAACCGAGCGGAGATGAGGCACTTGCACAATATAAGAGGTGTAAGGATATAGTAAAGGATGACCTCAAGGGCTTCAGAATAATGGATGCGTTGTCACACCCCGATTATTACGAGCAGGGCGTTGTTACATATCCCGTGCCTTTTACCATGGAAACACACAGATTCCTTGATTTTGATCTTGAGGACAGATGGACGTATTACTGTTGCGGTCCGACGCATGGCGGCTCAAACAGATTTTTGGCACAGCACTGCTGGGTGACACGTTCAATAGGCTCACAATTTTTTAAATTCAATATTGACGGATTTCTGCATTGGGGACTTAATTTTTATTTTACACGCCTTTCAAGACAGTCGGTGGATCCGTATGAAAAGAATGAATATGAGAATTTCCCGCAGGGTGACGGTTGCATAATATATCCTTATAAGGATGGTGCCGTTGATTCACTCAGAGGTCAGCTGTTCTATGATGCACTTCAGGACAGACTTGCAATGGAGCTGCTTGCAGACAAGATTGGCAGGGAGAAATTGGTACAAATTGTAGATGATCTTGCAGGGGAACCGATAACATTCCGCAATTACCCTCACGGAGCTGATTTCATTCTCAATTTGAGGAGCCTTGTTAACGAAAAAATACGCGAATTGAACGCTTGATAAGTATTTTTTGAGGAGAATGCTTGAAAATGGAACCTAAATTTATATTATCATGCGAATCCACCGTGGATATGCCGTATTCATATGTACATGGCAGAAATATACCCGTAATTTTTTATTCTTATACTGTGGACGGGGTTGATTACGAAGATAATATGTCGCGTGATCCCGATGCGTTACCGAATTTTTATGCAATGCTCGAATCAGGTATTATGCCGACGACAACACAGCTAAATGCCTTCAAATATAAGGAGTTTTTTGAGGAACAACTGAAGCACGGCGACCTGCTCCACGTTGGAATAGGCTCAGGTATGACAAAATCTCTTCAAAATGCCGTAAAGGCAGCAGAGGAGCTGAGAGAGGAATATCCTGACAGAAAGATAGTAGTCGTTGACTCACTGTGCAGTTCGTCAGGATACGGTATGCTTGTTGATTGTGCCGCAGATATGAGGGATAATGGCTGTACAATAGAGGAAACGGAAAAATGGCTCCATGATAACTGTAAAAACGTGCATCACCAGTTTTTCTCAACTGAGCTGAAGCATTACAAGAGAAGTGGCAGAATGTCAGGTGCAACGGCTATGATAGCTACGATACTCGGCATTTGCCCCATAATGCGTCTGGATGACAAGGGTAGGATAATAGCTTATGGAAAGGTCAGAGGCAAACAGAACGCAATAAAGACCACTGTGGACACGATGGCACAGCATGCAATAGGTGGTACGGAGTATTCTGGCAAGTGCTTTATATGCCATTCTCAATGCATGGAGGATGCAATAAAGACAAGGAATGAGGTGCTTGCAAGGTTTCCCAACATAAAGGAAATACCGATATTTGATATTGGCACGAGCATAGCAACGCATTGCGGACCTGGAACAGCGGCAGTGTTTTTCTTTGGTGACGAGAGAACACCCGAATGATCATCTATGTATAGAGAGCTTATAAAAAGCCTGAGTAAGAATATAAGGCATGTGAGAATCCATGCTCCGTGTGACGATGATGAGATAAAAATTACAGAGGAATTTATCGGATATAAACTTCCTGCTGAGCTTGTGTGCTTGCTGAGGGAGCTTGACGGCGATGAATGGCTGATCTTATCCGCACGTGAAATGAGGGAGATCACAAGGCTCAACAGAGAGATACTTAAGGGCGCTTTTGACGATGAGGAAGAATATGAAGAGAAAATAGACAGGCATATTTTCTTTGCAGGCAACGGATGCGGAGATTATTACGGTTACAGGGTACTGCCAAACGGTAAAACAGATGAGTCCGCAATATATATGTGGGAGCACGAGTGCTTTGAGCACCATATTGTTGCAAGAGATATAAGGGAGCTTATATGCAAGTACTATAACGATGAAGTATGAGTAAAGGCTAACGGATGGACCGTTAGCCTTTTGCTTCGTCAATTTTGCAGCTGCCTTTGCTTTCTTTTTTCTGAATCGGACTTGAGTTTCGTTCCCAAAACACGCCATTTGTGTACCCCTGTATGGCTTTGTCATGCTCTGCTTGTTCAATCCTGTATTCTGCCCATGCACAGTATAAGGGGTCCTGCTCAATACCTATATAGTGGCGTCCGAGCTTTTTTGCAACGACGGAGGTTGTTCCCGAGCCGAGAAACGGATCAAATACAGTGTCGCCTGCATTACTGCTTGCAAGGATAAGCTTAGCTATGAGCTTTTCGGGCTTTTGTGTGGGATGAGCCGTATTTTCGGGCATTGACCAATACGGTACCGAAATATCATCCCAAAAGTTTGAAGGATACGTGTTCCTGTAATTGCCGTCCGCTGTTTCCTCCCAATCCTTTGGCTTGCCGTTGACCTTGTACGGGGCAATTACCTTCCGCCTGCACATTACATCCCTTACGTTGAATGTGTAATCGTCCGATACCGTTGTAAACCAGATATCCTCCATTGAATTCTTCCAATTTTTTAATGCTCCGCGCCCCTTTTCTCTTTGCCAGGTGATCCTGTTTTTTATGTTGAAGTATTGGTTTAATATATTTCCTATCAACAGGCTTGACTGCCAGTCACAGCATACATAAACTGTTGCTGTGGGCTTGAGGAGAGGAATGACCTTTTTTATCCAATTTTCCGTGTATTGGGCGTAATCCGTATCGCTCAGTCTTGAAAATCTTGTTACGTTAAAGCTTTTATCCAGATTATAATACGGATCGGCAACGACTAGATCTATGCATTGCTTCGGCATATGCTCCATGACCTGCAATGAATCGCCGAGTATTGTTTTGTCGGTTATTTTATCCATTGTAACATCGGAGCTGACAGTAATGCACCTGTCCGCAAAGCGTTTGCCTTCGGCAAGAGAAAAGTCAATGGTCTTGTTTCTGTTTGATCTCACGTAATTTCCTCCTTGTGTGATCTGCTTGCAATTAAAAGCAGTAATTGTCTGTGTTCGGTGACGGGTCAAAAACCGCACCGAAGAAATGTCAGATCTCTCTTATAAGAATGCATGTATTGACATTCATTCTGAATTGCAGATCGGAGCCTGTCCTTACGAGTTCACCGTTATGCTCATTATCAAGCAGATATATCTCATAATTGCCATCCCTGCCGAAATCGATATTGATATCCCTTGGGTCTGAGGCGTCATCGTCGTTGTAATAAGTAATTATTGCAGTTGTTTTACTGTTTTTGTCAACGCCGCAAAGACTGTATATGCTTTTAGGGTCATTGTTGCATCTAATCTCGGCTTTCATGTCATAGAACATACCGTACCAGTAAAGCGGATAATAACCCTTGAGGGGCTCGTATGTGTAAAAATCAAATGCTCCGCAAAAGCAGGATTGACGAGTATCGTAATACATGAGCATGTCTATGGATGAGTGCTGTGATGCGGAGATACATGCCATTGTAAAGGCGGCTCCCTTCATTCCGTGGATCGCTTTGATGGAGTTTATGTATTCCGTATCCCAATTTTTGATGTAATTCCATTCATTCAGAATGCTTTCCGTATTGTTATAGCCGTTAATATCAAGAAGGTGCCTCATACGCTCAGCCTTTTCAATAAGCGGCATTGGATTGGTGCAGTATATATGCCATGAGAAAAAGTCTATCGGCGTATTATGCTTGCTCATTTCCCTCAAAAAATCTGCACCCCAGCTCTCATTCCCCGCAAGAGCGGGACCGCCTATCTTAAGTTCGGGGAACGCACTCTTCAAATGCTTTGCGGCGATCTCGAAAAGCTCAAAAAACTGTGCTTTTGTACCTCCCCATGTGCGTTTGTTGGCAGAGTCATCGCTGTCAAGATCGGGCTCGTTCCATATTTCCCAATACCTTATGTTAAGCTCAAAGCCGTTTGCCCAACTGTAATTGTAGTGGCGTATTATATGCTCACATATGACAGCCCATTTCTTAAAATCGCGCGGAGGGAGCGTCGCATGCTTTTTTATCTGATGCTCTATTGTTTGACCAAGCCTGAAAAATGTTTCTGTTCCGGCATCAAGTGTTGTGAGAATGCTTTCGTCCGTGCAGGCAAAATCATACGATTCGGGATCATAAGGGTCTGCATCAAAGTCAGGGAAAATAACGCTTATGTCGTGTGCATAAGGTCCGCCGTATATGCTTCCGCTCAGATTTGAATCGTGGTTTCTGGAGTATGGGATCCTTGCCCTTTTATAGTCCTCAAAATTTGAGCGCCACTGATCGTTGGCGTGACGCTTGTGCCATGGTCCGCCGTTTGTAGCGTTAAGAGGCTTGAAAACGCTCAGCCTTTTGTTAATATCGAATTTTAATGTTTCCACAGGTGATCCTCCGTTCTGCAACTCATTTGAGCCATGTCTGCGGCATACGTCGGGTGATAACAGCTCAAAGTCGATAATTTTATAAAACGCCATTGAACCTTGCCTGAAAGCTCGGATCCAATGGCGTCTTGCTTGTGAATGGACTGAAAATACGCTTTGAAAAGAAATACAAAGCATCGTGCTTGAACACTTAATAAAAAAGCACTCGGTACATACCAAGTGCTTTTGGCGGAAAAGGAGGGATTTGAACCCTCGAAACGCTACTAACGTTTACACGATTTCCAGTCGTGCGCCTTAGGCCGCTCAGCCACTTTTCCATAAGATCAAAAATTACATTCAGCATCATAGCACTGACATTGAACGTTCAACATGAATATTATAACATAGATTTGTTTTTTTGTCAAATGAATTTTAGCATTTTGGATAAATATTTATCTGTTTTTAAAACATTGCCGTTCTTGACTTTTTTTTGCGTATGTATTATAATTATTCAAATAAAGCGTTGCGGTTGTATAAAAAGGCAAAAGCATGTCAACAATATGAGTACGGAAGGATTTACGGAGGAGATCGATAATATGTATGTTGTTACACCAGAAGAAATGAATATTACGGATAAGCAAATGGCACAGACCTATGGCGTGCCTACGCTTTTGTTGATGGAAAATGCGGGCAATGCGATCGCTACATATGTATATCAAAAATACGGCACCGATAAAAGAATACTGA
>CAYOGO010000011.1:0-15638 GCA_964403405.1 uncultured Lachnospiraceae bacterium
GTGTCACCACCCTATTTAGCAGTCATAATGTGGTATATTTTACCGGAAACAGCAAGGGAGCCTGAGTCCATAACGTCGAGCAAAAGCTCACTGCCGTCAATGCAAACGATACCAAAGGCTGTTTTTACTCTCACCATGTCCTGTGAATACTCAATGAGTCCCTTGTGATTTTCTATCATAAGCTTGTTTATTCCGAGCATTGTGATTTTGGGGACATCCGTTGCAACTTCATCCGGTATTCCGAGCTTTGCGGAAACCTTGCCCATAAAAAGGCGTAAACGATTCACATCACGCACCTGCCTTAAAAAGTATAAAGCTGAAAATACAGCTATAATATTATATGCAAAACAGGCAAATGTAACACCGCATACAATCTATATGATACAATAAATAATAGGATTTGTCAAGTGTTGTCCCGTTTTTTGCCAAAAGTTTTACTATGATGAAAATAATGTAATTGACAATTTTTGAATTGAGTGATATAATTATGTCCTCATTGATTTGAATGGGGGATAAGGCAGCTTGAACGCTCGTTTATACAGCCCCTTTACGGAGGATAAAAATGGGTTTGGAATTTATTGTAACAAATGTATTGCTTGGTGTCGGACTTGCAATGGATGCTTTTTCCGTGTCACTTGCGAACGGCTTGAGTGACTCAAACATGAAAAAAACAAAGGCGTTGCTTATTGCTGCCGTATTTGCTTTTTTTCAGTTTGCTATGCCATTGATCGGCTGGATATGCGTTCACACAGTGGCACAGTATTTTGAGGTTTTTGAAAAATTAATACCTTGGATAGCATTGGTATTGCTCCTGTTTATCGGAGGAAAAATGCTTTTCGAGGGGATAAAAAACAAGGGCGAGGAGAATGAGGCATCTGCAGTCGGCTTTACTGCACTTCTTGTTCAGGGCGTTGCAACGTCTATAGACGCACTGTCGGTCGGTTTTACAATCGAAAAATATGGCATTTGGGATGCGTTGTCGGCTTGTCTCATAATAGCTGTTGTAACATTTGCTATTTGCATAACGGGCGTTATACTCGGCAAAAAATTCGGAACAAAATTTGCGGGCAAGGCAACCATGCTCGGCGGTATTATACTTATTGCAATAGGAATAGAGATATTTTTGACAGGAATACTGTCTTAAGCTGTAAAATATACAAGCACAGTGCTTTTAACAAAAAATGTGTTGTTGACGGTAATTTTGTCAACAACACATTTTATTTTTACCGTATTTGACTTAATCGCACAAGCCGATTTTCATAAAGCTGTATCTGTAACGCCATTTACTCATGTAGTACGGGTAAAAATCCTCAGGTCCGCATTCAACAAGACCGAGCTCATCATAATGGTGAGGTCCGAGGAGATTTCTGTTACCGATCGTCAGCTCTATCTCTATGCGGTTGGTACCCTTCTTTACGTACGGTGTCACATCGAATGCAAAATCGTTCCATGCAAGTATATTGCTTCTTACACCGTTTATGCTTATGAATGCATATGCAGCATATGGTGCCTGCGGAAGCGTTATGTGTCTGCTGATATTGACATCATCGATATTAACATCCTGCTCAAGAGTGATATTTCCCCTGAAGAACGGATGACCCTGACGAACGAGCTCACCGCCGATTATCTTTTCGGGACGATTGTTCAAAGTAAATTTACCGTCCGTGTACAATGTTCTCTTGAGAGCATCGATATACGGCTTGTCACTGTAAACACCAAAATTGCCGACAAGATACATATTGCTGAATTCAGCCTTGTTTGTGTATGTGACGCCGCCATCAACCTGCTTTTCGTTGCAGAAATCCGTTACGACGATCTCATTCACGCCGTTTTTGAGCAAATGGCCTATGTGGTGTACGTTGAAGTTATGATCAAACCACCATTCATCCGGAGTAACATCGACCTTTGTTCCGTTTACCGTAAATGTAACGGGCAGCTTAAATTCAGACACTACCTTGACATCGCCAAATGTGGAAACATCGGCTGACTCACCAATATCAAATGTAAACTTAAGTGCAGGAGCAAGCTTTCTTACCTCAGGTGACAAGGCAGGTCCAAGGCTGCGGAATGTGTGATGAGGTCCTGACCATGTGCCGTCATCATTAAGAACAGTGCAATACTCTAAGAGCAAGCAATTCGGATCGCTCTTTTTGGATATTGTCCATTCCTTGTCGAGCTTTATGTCAGCATGTTCTGTGTATCTTATGGCGAGAGGAGCTTCCTCAACGTCCTTGCCTGCAATGAACAAATGTGATTCCATAGGCTTAAATATTACATCGAGCTCAAGCTTTCCGTCACGGCGAACAGTCGGGTGCGAAACCATATTCATGCTGTCAACAAGCAGCTCAGCTATATTTTCCTCGTCAAGCGTTATTTTTACGCGTTTTGAATTGAATTTGTCCATATTTACGAAGAAATATACACGTCTGTCATCATTCTCGTACGTTCTGCATGAGTAATGTATTGTCGTTGCCACGCCGTCACGGTCAGTGATCCTCACTTTGTCAAGACCATTGTCCAACAGATACTTGAGGAATACCTCCTCATTGTGAATATCTGCCTTATCTGCCCTTGCAATAAGCTCATCGAGCTTATCCTTTGCGTATCTTCCATCAATAAATTCGGGTGTATTCTTTTCGTCGCATATAAGTGCGAGACGTCCGCCCTGATCCACAAATTCGTTCAGTAATTCGTATGTATTGCTGTCAAGGCCGTACATCCACGGCATGAATACCGTTGAATAAGCACAATTACCGATTATAAGCTTGCCGTTTTCAACTCTGCCGTGACGCTTCATTATTGTTTCGTCGCCGTAATGGAACGGTACGTGGTACTCATAAAGCCTGAGTGATGTATCGATAAATGCTTTATCAAAGTCTTCCTCTGCACAGAGGGCATCATTTGTATATTTGATCCATATGGAATGCATCGGATGGATCATCAATGTGTCAACAGTGTCCTTTGCATCGGCAAATATCTTGCCCATTCTTGAGAGAGTATCCGTAAATACATTGTATTCCTGCCAGAATGGTGACTGGTAGAACATTGACGGCGGATAGTCATTCTTACGCTTTCCGCGCATTGAATATCCTGCAAGGTGCTGGCACATGTAATTTACGCCGCTGAGAAATTGCCAATCGGCAAGATGTCTCAATTCGGAGAATGATGCGTTCCAGCCGCACATTGCGTATGTTTCCGTCAAAACATGCTTTTTGCCGAGCTGAGCGGCAACGGAGCCTACCTGCAACGGAACCGAGGGCACACCAATACGATGCTTTTCACGCTTAGCACTCGGAACGCCGCTGCCGAGCCAGTCCACACCCGGAATGTCCATGTATTCGTATGCGGGCATAGCACCTGCTGTGCAGTGTATCTGACAAAGAAGATTATCCTCCATCATAACGTGACCCGTCAACTGTATCTTATGAGAATTGCACCAATCACGTATCTGCTTCATGAATGATGTGCAGTAAAGGTCTGAGATCATCTTCCAATAATCGTATCTGACAGCCTCCTTGTTTGGTGTTTCAAGAAAGAGTGCGGGAATGTGGTCCAAAACATCGTATCCGTAGCGCTCTGCAAACTCGCGTTGTGCTATTGTCGTCCACGGAGTCTTGCACAATGTATACTGCGGCTCATCCGTGAAGAAGCCATACAGACTGCCATCCTCAAAATGCTTACCTGACCTTTGTGCATATTTCTCATGTGTAGAGGCTATAAAATCCTTTACAACTGCCGGGTTAAGTATGTCAACATAATGCTTCAGGATCACAGCGGTTGCATAGTATAGCTTTTGTGAGGCTTGCTTTTTTGCATGGGCATCATCTATATTGTCCGCAATTATCCTCTCATATGTAAGATCATCGTTTACGGCGTAGTATCCGAGAACATCACCTGTTACCTCGTCGCCCTTTTCGTGCGGAAAGAGCTTGAGCGCAAACTGCTGATTCTCATACTTCATATGCTGTACGGTCTCATCGGCACTGCCGCTCGGCCAACCGTTCTCGTCGTAGCACCAGGCTTCAATGCCCTGCTTTTTTGCTTCATCTGCACATGCGTTTATGAGATCGAACCATTCATCACCGAGATATTCTGTTTCGATACCGGATCTTGCGTGCATGTAAAAACCTCCGTGACCTGTTTCGGCAAACATTTTCACCTGACGGCGAAGCTCTTTTTCATTCAGCCTGTCATTCCATGACCAAAACGGGTGCGGTCTGTATTCAGCAGATGGATCTTCAAATTGCTTTATCCATTTGTCCATTAATATTTCCTCCAGTGTATGCATTACATCAGCATACATGAATATTTTAACATATTACAGAAAAAATTACAATAGAAAATAAAACTTTTTTTTACGCAGCAGCTTATCTTGCTTGACATTCACAATAAACTTTGGTATAATATTTACAACTTTATGCTCTACTATAAGGAGAATATATTTATGAGTGAGATCTATTACGGTCGTGGAAATAAGGATCAATATGATGAGTACATGGAGCTTATAAACCATGTATTTTCTGATGATAACGAGCGTTATTTTCAAGAGCTTCTCCCGAAGCTGTACAAGCCTGAATCAAACCCCGCATACAATGCGTTTGTAGCTATAGAGGATGGCAAGATGATAGCCGGCATAGGCGATTTTCCGTGCGAGATGGTTGTTTGCGGAAAGTCGATATGGGGTGCAGGAATAGGCAATGTGGCTGTTCATAAGGATCACCGCAGACGTGGTCTTATGATAAAGCTGCTGAATGATGCTATTGACGACATGGTTGCAAATGAGATCGATATTTCATTCCTCGGCGGTCAGCGTCAAAGGTATAATCATTTTTCGTATGATGTAGGCGGAGCAACATACAGTTTCCGTGTGGAAAGCAAAAATATAAAATATGTGTATGGTGACGACAGTACTATTAAATACCAGATAACAGATACTGAGCTTGACAGGGATGACAATGAGTCGCTTGACGAGATTGCAAGACTTTTGGCATCACATCCGTACTATCATGTAAGAGAAAGAAGTAATCTGTACGACATAATGTGCACATGGCATTCAAAACCGCATGTATTTAAGTGTGATGGCAAGTTTGTAGGCTATTATGTAAAGGGTGGAAGCGTAAGCGAGATAGACGTTATCGATGACGAGTACTTTGCAGACGCCATCCGTGCCATGATAAAGGCAAACGGAAGCGTGAATATAAGCATTGCACCGTTCCAAACATCGTTTATAAAGGTATTGGAGCCTCTTTGCGACGGATACAACATAAGCTCAAATGCGATGTACACCGTACTTTGTTACAGACGAGTTATTGATGCGTTCTTGTCGTTAAAGGCTACATATACAAATCTTGTTGACGGCAAGATAACAGTACTTGTTCACGGCAGAGGCGGCGATGAGCTGTTTACGGTCGAGGTAAAGGACAATAAGGTATCTGCAACGATTACAAATGATGAGCCTGATATGGAATTGACACATATGGAGGCAATGAATATGTTCTTTGGTAATGTATCATTGCTTCGCGGTAAGGCACCTGCTGTGGTATCGCAGTGGTTCCCGCTTCCGCTTTGGATATATAATGTAGATGACGTTTGATCCTGATAAAAAGCAATATTGCTTTTCTCTGTTGTTAATACAGAGAAAGTAAAGGCATAAAAAGTATGTGTGAGAATACCTCCTAAAGTTATTTACACAGATCGGCAGAGAAATTGTTTTCTCTGCCGATTCTTTTATGATGATACGGCAAAATTTATCCTGGAAATTGATGGCTCACAGCATTATACCGAAGAAAACAGGTAAAAAGACGAGCTTTGCACCGAAATGCTTAAAGGGCATGCTTTGAAGGAAATTAGATTTACACGCCGGCGGATAAATTCGACATTCGGGTCATCTGTAAGTATATCGATGTCAACATAAAAAGACTCATTCTCGGATGAGGGAGCAGCAATAGATGTGAAAGGAGCCTGTGTAGCTTTAGACTTTAGTCATTCCCATCGATACGAAATTTCCCTCAGTCAGTAAAGCGAATGGAGCCATCCGACGGTGTCCTTTTATATCCTGCTCATAAAATTTACAAAAAATAAACATTACGTTTTTTATTTATATTGACAAATTTTTGCAAATATTATATAATACCAACATGATTTTACGGAAAACGGAGAATATAAATGATTCAACTTATTTACCCCGATGATAAAGTGGAAATATCTATTCTTACGGATTGGCAAAGAGAATTTATTGCCCGTCAACAAAGGGGCGAAAACAGCAATGAAGCTGTGTATAATGATATGTCATGGACTTTTTTTGAAAGGTATGATTGCGGATACCCAGCAACACTGATATTCAAATGGAAGAGGTCCGATCCGCTTGAAAGAATGGACTTCAAACTGTCACTGAATGCGGATCTTTCAGAAGAATGTGAGATAAAGCCTATCGCAACAGTTGGCAAAAAGACTGCATTGACGGAAGAAAACGGCATGTACAGTATTGATGTGACCAACCTGCTGAGCGGAAAAACTTATTATTGGGCGGTCGACAACGGCAGGGATGAGCCTGAAATACGCACATTTACAACAAGACCAAATGAAATGCGTTTTATACGATTTGACGGAAAAGGTGGAGTGAATGTGAGGGATATCGGCGGGAAAATGACAAAATACGGTCGCCGCATAAAGCAAGGGCTTATTTACAGAGGCGATTTTCTTGAGGAAGAAAAGTTTAATGTTGATACCGTAACGACTCTTGAAAAGGAACAATTTAAGGAATTCGGATTTAAAACGGAGATTGATTTCAGATGGGAGGCCATGGGCAATGTGGATCGCTCGGTCTTCGGTGCGGATGCAAAGTATTGTGTTTTCCCATATAACCCGTACAAAGGCCATTTTAACAGAGGCTCACAGGAACTGATAGCGGGTATACTTGAATTATTTGCGGATGAAAACAATTATCCGATATATTTTCACTGTGTTTCCGGTGCGGACAGAACAGGCAATTTTTCAATGATATTGGAATCCATACTCGGAGTCAGTGATGAGGACATGATCCTGGATTACAATGCTACCACGATACGAGGATATACAAAGCTCTGGGGCGTGACAAAGGACACTGTGGAAATGCTGAAAATTCTGAAGGAAGACTACAATGCGGATACACTTGGGCAGATGCTGCTGAATTATATTGATGATTGTCGTGTATCGGATGAAGTCCTGCAGAAAATAAGAAGCATAATGCTTGAATAATATATTTGTACAGAAAAGGAGAATATATGATACAGCTCATATATCCTAAAAACGGAGAAAAAATATCGATCCTTACGGATTGGCACAAAGAGTTTATAAGACGTCAGAATGAGGGCATACATAATGATCCATCCGTATTTGATGAATACGAAAAAAAGAATTTCGGCGATGGTGAATCCATATATCCAGCAACGATATTTTTCAAGTGGAAAAGAACTGATCCGCTTGAAATAATGAGATTTAAATTATCACTGAATGCGGATCTTTCGGATGAATGTGACATAAAGCCCATTGCAACATTGGGACACATAACCGCTTCATGCGAGGAATACGGTGTGTACTGTATAGATGCAACGAACCTCTTAAGCGGAAAAACTTATTATTGGACGGTCGATAATGGTAAGGACGAGCCTGAGATACGCACTTTTTCAACATTGCCGGGAGAGGTAAGGTTTATAAGAATTGACGGTGCAGGCAGGAACGTAAGAGATATAGGCGGAAAGATGACAAAGTACGGTCGTCGCATAAAACAAGGCCTTGTTTTCCGCGGAGGTAATCTTGAGATCGTACCTTATGATAGCGAGAGTCTTACGACGTTGGAGAGAAAACAGCTTAGGGAGGACTTTGCATTTAAAACAGAGGTCGATCTCCGTTATGAGGCACTCAATAAAATGTCAAAGAGCGTTTTCGGTGAGGATGCTGCATATCATCTGCACTGTTACAGCCCGTATGACGGCATTTTTAACAGAGGCTCACAGGATATGAATATTGACATATTAAAGTACTTTGCAGACAAAAATAATTACCCGATATATTTCCATTGTGTTGCAGGTGCCGACAGAACGGGAACTCTGGCAATGCTTTTGGAAGCTATACTCGGACTGCCGGATGAAGACATTGTTTTTGATTATGTCGCAACATCAATAAGCGGAGATGTGAGAAGATGGGTAGGCTCAGAGTACATAAAGGGCATGACCGATGAGTTGGATAAGCTGTATCCGGGGCTTTGTCTTCAGGAACAGCTTGAAAAATATGTTATCGATACAGGCATAGATCCCGATGTGCTGCAAAGCATAAAGGACATAATGCTTGAATAGATCTATATGCCGAAAAATGCTTGTGAGAGATTTTCTTGATCAAGCATTCTTTTTATTTGTCTTGAATTGATATAAAAATGACAATATTTTTTGAACATAGGGGTCAGGTTGATTTTTATCGTATAAATAGTGAATTTTGCAATTTGTAAACAATTTTATACAGTGGTTTTCAACAACGGATAAAAGTTTTCGACATTTTATGTTGAAAACTATGTTAAAAAATGTGATTTTTACCAATGAAAATGTTTGTTTGAATGCGAAATCAACATGCATGTTGAAAATGAATGTTGAAAACTTTTCTGTCAACATCTTTTTTGCGTTCAAAACGAAGTCAAAAAAATGCAACATCAATAATTTTGACGATGGCTCTTGACAAAAACGCTATCTTTTGCTAAAATGTACATGATAATATGGGAGTGTCTGTAAATAAAAATAATAGGAGAGATTTATGAATAGATCAAGAAAATATATTGCGGCAATATTACCTTTGCTTGTGCTGCTTTGCTTTATACCGCTGAAAAATGCAAAGGCGGCAGGTGCAAGAAATGCAAAAGTCAGTATCGATATGCAAAGTGAGGCGAAGCGCAATGAGACATTTGATGTTAAGATATACATGAAATTGAGCAATTTTACCGCAGATAATTTTCAGTTTAATGTAAACTATGACGATAATGTGTTTGAGTATGTAAGCGGTGAGCTGATATACGGAAAAGACAATATCGGGCAGGGGACCATGGTCATATATGAAATAATAAAGATAGGTAATAATAATGTGCAAGTAATGTATACGAGTACGAGCGATGAGACTCTTATTGTACCGGATCAGGATATTCATATATGTACAATTAAATTAAAGGTAAAAGAAAGTGCACCGCTTGCTAATACGAGTGTTACAGTGGATTTTTCTGACGGCGGAATTGCATATTCTCCGGACAGCAACGGAGAACTCAAATCATCAGAGATAACCACATCTCCAGCAACAATAAATATCACAAACTCATTTTCGTCGGATGCTGCATTAAAGTCGCTAACGCCAAGCACGGGAGCATTGTCACCCGCATTCAGCTCGTCTGTAACAGCGTATACGATGACTGTACCGTATACAACAACCAAAGTGAATTTTACTGCAACGACAAATCATACAAAGGCAAGCTGCACGGTGTCGGGCGATGGTAACCTTAAAGAGGGCAATAATACCGTAACGGTTGTGGTCACTGCCGAAGACGGTAAAACGTCAAAGACTTATACAATAACGGTAACAAGAACGCCTGCCGCAACGGACAACACATTAAAATCATTGAAGGTAAACGACACGTTGGTGAGCGGTTTTACATCATCAAAGGGTGAATATACCGTTTTTCTGCCGTATAATACGGATAAGGTAAGCATAACGGCGGAAAAGAACAACGAATTTGCGGCAGTGACGGGAACTGTCACAAATGAGGCGATACATGCCGGTGAAAGTAAGACATTTACCATTACCGTAACATCACAAAGCGGAGCAAAAAAAGAATATAAAGTAACCGTAACGAGAGCAAAATGCTCAATAAATACACTCGGCTCAATAAAGCCAAATACGGGAACATTGTCACCTGCATTCTCGGCAAATGTGTTCAATTATACGATGCAGGTGCCGTACACGGTAAAAACAGTGTCATTTACAGCAACGGCAGCTCATGCAACTGCAAGCATAAAGTATGAGGGCGACGGACAGACCGTAGACTTCGGAACAACGACCAAAGCTGTAACAAAGACGGTAAAAATAATCGTAACCGCACAGGACGGTACGCAAGAAACATATACAATAAATGTAACAAGGGCAGCTGCCGATACGGACAATACACTCAAATCGCTTGTGGACTCATTGAATAAGATAAAATTCAACAAGGATGAGTCTAATTATTCATTTATTGTGGATTATTCTGTAACAGAGATAACAATAACGGGAACTGCAAACTCAAGCTTTGCAACAGTGAGCGGCAATGTAACAAATAAAGAACTTAACGAGGGTGAAAATACGTTTGAAATTGTTGTAACATCGCAAAGCGGAGAGGCAAAGAAGTATACCGTAAAGGTAACGAGGGCAGCGTGCTCAATAAATACACTCGGCTCAATAAAGCCAAGTACGGGAACATTGTCACCTGCATTCTCGGCAAATGTGTTCAATTATACGATGCAGGTGCCGTACACGGTAAAAACAGTGTCATTTACAGCAACGGCAGCTCATGCAACTGCAAGCATAAAGTATGAGGGCGACGGACAGACCGTAGACTTCGGAACAACGACCAAAGCTGTAACAAAGACGGTAAAAATAATCGTAACCGCACAGGACGGTACGCAAGAAACATATACAATAAATGTAACAAGGGCAGCTGCCGATACGGACAATACACTCAAATCGCTTGTGGACTCATTGAATAAGATAAAATTCAACAAGGATGAGTCTAATTATTCATTTATTGTGGATTATTCTGTAACAGAGATAACAATAACGGGAACTGCAAACTCAAGCTTTGCAACAGTGAGCGGCAATGTAACGAATAAAGAACTTAACGAGGGTGAAAATACGTTTGAGATTGTTGTAACGTCGCAAAGCGGAGAGGCAAAGACATACACGGTTATTGTCACAAGACAGGGGGCATCAACCGATAATGACCTATCGTCATTAAAACCCGACAAATACGAATTCAACGAGACGTTCTCGCCTGAGACCACTGATTACACAATGACAGTGCCTTACAGCATTGCAAGGCTTAAATTTACATTCACGATGTCGAATGGATATGCTGTGGCAAATGTAAACAGCCCTTATACCGTGGATCTTGTTGCAGGAAAGGTAAATGATATAAAAATTACAGTGACAGCTCAAAACGGCGATAAAAAAACCTACACTGTGCATGTCACAAGGATAGTACCTGCCACTGACTCAACATTAAAGGAATTAACTCCAATGACGGGTGAGCTTGAGGAGGCATTTGATCCTTCAAAAACGGAATACAGCATGAAGGTCAACCTGAGTGTAAAGGAAATGCATTTTAAGTATGCGGTAAATGATAAGAATGCAAATGTTATCGTTGATGGAAACAGCATACTTAAGGATGGTATTAATAAGTTCACCTTTACGGTAACCGCACAGGACGGCACATCCACAGTATACACTGTAAATGTTGAAAGAGTGTCGATGTCAAGTGATGCGACATTAAAGTGGATAAAGGTAAAAAATGCGATATTGAATTTTGATCCCGATGTAAAGGACTACATTGTTGCTGTGCCGATAGGTACATTGATCGCAAATATAAGCTTTGAGACCTCACATGAGCTTGCAAGCGCAGTGCTTGAGGGCAATATTGAGCTGAATATGGGTGAAAGCAATATATTCAATATTATTGTAACTGCAGAGGACAAAACACAACTGACATATACCGTTACGGTGATATTCAGGGCATTGGAGTCCGATTCGTCGCTCAAGGATCTTAAAGATGATCACGGCAAGCTCGTGTTTGAGCCCGGCAAAACGGAATACGAAATGGATGTTCCGTACAACACGGAAAAGGTGGAGCTTGAATATATTTGCTCGGGCAGCTTTGCTGTTGCTGAGCTTACAGCCCCCGGATCACTTGCTCTCGGACAGATAAACACATATACTATCACGGTAACTGCAGAAAACGGCTCAAAGACAGTATATACAATAAATGTCACAAGAAATATGATGGGGAACAGTGCAAAATTGGATTCCCTCATACCGTCACAGGGAATGCTTACACCGGATTTTGATTCTGAAGAAACAGAATATACGCTTTTTGTACCGCACAGTACAAGCAATGTTGATTTTGATTACACTCTCAAGGACCCTCGTTCATCGATAGATGTGATAGCACCGGATGTGCTTTCTGACGGTGAGACAGTATTTATGTTTAAGGTGACGTCAAAGAGCGGAGAATATACGATATATACCGTAAAAGTGATAAAAAACGACATTTCATCCGATTCTGCACTTTCATCTATTACGGCAAACGGTGAAAAATTGGCGGACTTTGATCCTTCGGTATTTGAGTATACGCTTATCGTACCTAATTCCGTAAAGGAGATGGCAATCGAGTGCGTAACATCATATATTGCCGCAAGTGCAGATCTGACAATGTCGCCTGAAGAATTTGCTGTGGGTGATAACATGTATATCATTACAGTAACTGCCGAGGATGGCTCAACGTCACAGTACAGCATTACTGTAAGACGACTTGATGTTGACAGCGACTCGACTCTTTCGGATATAAAAATAGACGGCAGCAGTGTTGAGTTTGATCCGTCAAAGACCGAATATGACATTGAAGTCAAGCATGATGTTGACAGCATCAGGATAGAATTTACCGTGTCGAGCGAATATGCAAAAGCAGAGCTTCGCGGTCCTGAAAAGCTTGAGCTGGGAAAAGTAAACAAATACATAATAATAGTCACAGCTGATGACGGCAGTGTTAACGAGTACAAACTGAACGTTTTAAGAAGAAAGCTTTCCTCGGATAGCTTAGCAGCATCGATAGTGATCGGTGACATAAATATAGACGTGCTTGCATCCGACAAGAATTACGAGATAACATTCCCGTTCGGTACGGATACAGTCACTATCATCGCAACAGCAAACGATCCAAGAGCCGTGGTGGAGATCACGGGCGACGAGACACTTAAGATCGGTAACAATGTCATTATCGTGAAGATAACGGCGGAGGACGGCTCAAGCACGATCTACACGATAAATGCGGTGCGTGATGCCGGATCATCGGATGCAACGCTCAGGGATATTATTCCGTCAATGGGTAAACTGAATGAGAAATTCAGCCCGAATCTGGTTGAATACACATTGAATGTGGACAAAACGGTTGATAAGATAGACCTTGAGGTAATAACCGCAAATGCACTTGCAAGCTATGTTATTTCAGACACGAGCCTTAAAACAGGTCAAAACAGGATAACCGTGACTGTTACATCCGAAAACGGCACAGTGCTCACTTATACGGTCAACGTAATAAAGCAGGGTGATTCATTATGGTATAAGCTCTGCAATACCACAGTGCTTTCAATAGGCGGATTTAATGTATCCGTGCTTGCATTTGCTATTATTGCACTGGCGATAATAACAGGATGTATCGTGATCATAATCATTGTACAGGATAAGGACAAGGTAAAGAGAATTAAACGCAGATAAAAAATACGGTGTGCTCCAATAGTGGAGCACACCGTTGCTTTTTTGTGTATAAGTTATTTATTGTCAAGAGCTTTTTTTGCGGATGTGAGCATGAGCTTTATTCTGTTTAGCTGATTTACTTCACTTGCGCCTGGGTCATAATCCACGGCAACTATGTTTGCTTGAGGATAAGACTTTTTGAGTGCTTTTATAACGCCCTTGCCTACAACGTGATTGGGCAGGCATGCAAAGGGCTGTATGCATACTATGTTCGGTACGCCTTCCTCAATAAGATCAGCCATTTCGCCAGTGAGAAACCAGCCCTCACCATATTGATTACCTATCGAAAGGAACGGCTTTGCACGCTCAGCAGTGTGCTCTATATGCTCAGGCGGTGTAAAGCGTTTGCTGCTTTCCAATGCTTTTATTGCAGGCATACGCAATGCACGTATCGCTTTTACGCCTATTGACGATATTGCAGAGTTTCTCCACGGGGCACCAAGATATTCATGCTTGTATTTGCCGTTGTATACGGAGTAATTCATAAAGTCCATAAGATCCGGAACAACGGCCTCCGCACCCTCCTTTTCAAGGAGATCCACAAGGTGATTGTTTGCAAGAGGCATGTATTTTACAAGGATCTCACCAACAATGCCTACTCTCGGCTTCTTGAGAGTCTCGTCAATTGGCAAGGTGTCAAATGCATCAACAATACCCTTGCAGATGTTACTGTACGAATACTTTGTTTTAGGATCGGTCAATGAGTCGATGCATATCTGACGCCATTTTGCATGAAGCTCATTTGCAGAGCCCTTTACAAGCTCATATGGTCTTACCTTGTACAAGCATCTCATAAACAGATCACCGTAAACAACTGCCTTTGCGGCATCAAGTATCGTCGGAACGGAGAGCATAAAGCCCTCGTTTTTCTCCATTCCGTTGGCGTTGAGTGATATTACCGGTATATGCGAAAGTCCCGTTTTATCCAGCGCTCGTCTTATGAATGCTATGTAATTGCTTGCACGGCAACAACCGCCCGTTTGCGTCATTATGACTGCAAGCTTGTTTGTGTCATATTTTCCTGAAAGGATAGCCTGCATTATTTGTCCCACAACGGTTATTGATGGGAAGCAAGCGTCATTGTTTACATACTTAAGTCCTACATCGATCGCGCTTCTGTTATCATTATCGAGAACAACGAGATTATGACCGTGCTTTTTGAATACGGGACAGAGTATATCAAAATGTATGGGGCTCATCTGAGGTGCAAGTATGGTGTACCCCTCGTCATGCATTTGCTTTGTAAATTCCGTTCTTTGATACCTGCAAGCTTGCGGCTTTGCCTTTATTGAGCATTTTTCACGCATGTTCATTGCGGCAAGCAGGCTCCTGATACGTATTCTTGCTGCACCGAGATTGTTTACTTCGTCAATTTTGAGAACAGTATACAGCTTATTGCTGTTTTCGAGTATTTCACACACCTGATCCGTGGTTACGGCATCAAGTCCGCAACCGAACGAGTTAAGCTGTATCATCTCCATGTCATCACGCTTGCATATGTATTCTGCGGCAGTGTAAAGCCTTGAATGGTACACCCATTGGTCGTTGACTCTTACGGGTCTTGAAGGTGTAAAATCAATGGGGAGGCTGTCCTCGGTAAACACGTACAAGCCGAATGAAGCGATCATTTCGGGTATACCATGATTAATTTCGGGATCGATGTGATACGGTCTTCCGGCAAGCACGATACCCTTTGCACCCTTGAGCTCCATTTCACGTATGAGTCTTTTACCCTCAGCACGTATGTCGTTCTTTGCCTTGAGCTGCTCGCACCATGCCTCATGAACGGCGTTTTTCACTTCGCTTTCGGGAATATTCCACTCCGATCTGCATAAGCGGCACAAGCGCTCACAAACTGTTTTTTCGTTTGTGAATGCCATAAATGGTCTTACGTATCTGATATTACCGTCCGCAACCGCTTCAACATTGTTTTTGAGATTTTCGGGATATGATACCACTATTGGGCAGTTAAAGTGATTTTGTGCATCCTTTGTTTCCTGTCTTTCGTAAAAAACGCACGGATGGAAGATTGTTTTTATATCATGGTCGACGAGCCACTGTATGTG
>CAYOGO010000012.1:0-14732 GCA_964403405.1 uncultured Lachnospiraceae bacterium
CCGCAATACCTATCAGCGCACCCACAGACGAAAATGCATCACTTCTGTGATGCCATGCATCCGCCATAAGTGCGGATGAATTCAAGCTTTTTGCATAATGCTTTGTATAATGGAACATTGCTTCCTTGGACACTATCGAAACCACTGCCGCAATAAGCGCCAGCACGCCCGGAACGGCAAGCGTTGAGGCCTTGCTCTGAAATATACTTTCTATTGCGGGTCTGCCTATAAAAATGCCTACCACAAACAGTATTACCGAAAGCACTATCGCCGCCACACATTCAAAGCGTTCGTGACCGTACGGATGATCGTTATCGGACGCCTTTGCAGAGATCTTCACACCTATTATAACTATTATGCTGCTTACAATATCCGATGCGGAATGAACTGCATCACTTATCATCGCACCCGAACTTGCGATAATGCCTGCCGCAAGCTTGAACAAGGCAAGCACGGTATTGCCTATTATGCTTACCATCGACACACGTGTCGCCGTTGCTTCCATATCGTCGTGCGATGTTATGACCGATCTGCTCATATATACCACCTCTGTTTTTTAATACCCGATATTTCTCCATATATAAAAACCACGGGACATGGGTAAATAAATTACTGTCCCGTGGTTAAGTCATCCACTGCTACTTTTGTAACCCGGCTTATTGCCTGCTCAGCTTGATTATATGCGGATTATACCACAATGAGTTCGCTATCCGCAACTCTACCTTAATTGGTTCAATAATTGCATCAGAGCAAACGAAGTTTATACCTTGCTTACAATCATTATACCATAAAAGCATTTATATGTCAATATATGCCGCACAATCTCGTTCCGTTACACATTTTATTGTCCGATGCCCTGATAGTAACTGTAATTATCTGTTATTATCTGTTATTATCGATATTTGACCATCCGTAACCGTCAATTCATATCCTGCAAGGTCACATATCTGTTCGATCGGAACAAAAGGCAGTGCGCCCAGCTCCTCTATCTTGCACGAAAGCTTTATCTGCTCTCCGTCCACAGTGCATATGTCGGAACCGACTTGGTATACAACAGTATGATCAACAAAAGCAATGGTAAGCGTCTTTGTTGCCTTATCCCATTCATGGTAAGCATTCAATGCATAGTCAAGTCCTATTTCGGGATCAAATGCGATGTAAAGCTCGTTTGCTCTGTTGTAGAACGGCTTAATCTTCTGTGTAAATGAGCTTCCATCAATCTCAAGGATATCCGTAAGCACATACCACTTTGAAAGCAGCTCGATCGACGTCAATGTGAAGGGCGTGCCCTCATCAAATCCCAGATCAATACGTATTGAGCGGAATTTACCCGTAAATTTTTCCACATCTGTCACTAATATATAGTAATCCGTAAATCCGTTTTCAGCAGGTACTGCAATTACATTCTCCTCAAGCAGCTCCCACACAACGCTGTCGCCTGCAAGGTAATAGATCTTGACCTTGCTTATATCATTGACCTTTGCCCTTATGCAGATATAATCAACAGTATCAAGATCAACTGCTTCCACCTGTCTTACAGCGATGGATGCCTTGGATGTTGCAGTCGTGCCGGAAATACCGTTTTCACCATACAAAACATTGTCTATCTTGCTTATGTATCCCTTTATTTCCTCCGAAAGATCTATCTTGTACACACTGTCCAGCTCCTCAGGATCTAATCGAACATCGTTTTCGTCGCTGTATCTCAAAAGATGATGATACTGCGGATAAATACGATTTATTCTGTAAAGCTGTGACTCGGTCGGAACCGTATTCAAGGACGGATCCGCCTTTTCGCTCGTATAAGCCTCCCTCAAAATATCCAGATAGCCAAATCCTCTGCCGTCATTGGTCGGCATTATGTATGTTCCCTCACCGTATTCATTCCATGTTGAGATCATTACAAGCTTCTTTTGCCAATCCTCCTTGGCGTATTTGGGCAGATATTCATTTTTTACCCATTCCTGTGCCTCGGCATAATCCTCAAAGGACATCATCGGAGAGCGTTTGCCATCCCACGGCAGGTTGTTAAAGCCAACGCTTATAGTGGGCACCGTGTATATTCCCTTCTTGCTTGCACTGTCAAGAATATGTGTTTTGGTTATATCAAGCTGATATCCTTCTTTTCCCCAATTATAAGCACAAGCTGCATCAAAGCCGCTCTGAGCCTGCCTGGATGTTGCTTCGGCATTGCTTGCAACATATATCATTCCGTCAAAGCCGTACTTTTTTATTTCCTCATCAAGATATTCAAATGCGTGCCTGAGCTCTATATATCCGCCAATACGATCCGCAAGGCTTTGTTCACCAAATACAAATAACACCGGCTTATTGTCAATGATCATGTATCTCGGATCCTTGAAATAATTTTCAACGAAATACGGTATATAGTATTCCTTCCATTCATCCATTGAGTACGGGCTGCCTGCATTTTGGCATTCCCATATAACGCAGTATTTTGAGAGTGATGAATACTTTGCATTCATAAATCCGTCGTAAAGGTGCTTTGTTGCAGGGCGTTGCGGCTTTGCACCGCCGTCCATGTAGATACAGAACGCCTGGAAATCGATACCATGCTCAACAATGTATTTTATTTCCCAATCTGCCGTTTCCGGAATACCCTCGTCGTAATAACCCAAAACAGGGGTAGGATCATCAAACGGAGATATGCATGACCAGCCTATATGCTCACCGTTACGCCAGAGTGAGCATACGTTCATGCCGACAATGTAGTCATCCTTATCCTCGGGTACCACCGGCTCAGGAACATAATCCTCATGATCTATCATGCGGAACACCTTAAAATTATCCGATTGAATTGCATTTTCGCCGCCGTTTTCAATGGTAAGACTGTTTATTACAGTTGTATAAGCCAAAACAGGCACCGTTTTAGCTTCTCTGCCGTTCACCTTTACAAGCACACTCTGTTCACCAAAATCAAACTCCAGCCTGAATCTGTACCAAAGGTCATCAAAGTCACATGCATATACCTGCTCACCGTTAATGGTAAAGCCTGCTTCATCGGACTGCAAAACAACTATCGGTGTTCCCTCATATGAGAGAGTGTACTTTAATTTATTCGTTCTGTTGTATAAATACATAAACTCGGCGATCGCATTGCCCGATACGGGTGCAAACTCTGTTTTTGCAATGCCATTTGACTTTACGGAAAGCTGTGCATTTTCAACAGCGGCACCGTCAAGCTCCCAATTAAAGGGCTGTCCGTTCGTAATGTACGTAAATTCCTCATTAACGGCATAATTTGCAGTCACCTGAGTGGAAACCACCGTTGCAACAGGGGTTCCCTCATCCGTTGTCGCAAAACGCAGCTCATATACATGGCAATCGTCTCCGCTTGTGCAAAGTGCAAATGCTCCGCAGCTTTTTCCATTTATATATATTGTCGTAACACAATTATCAAGGTCTATGCTTGCACGAATATCAAAGTTCCTTGTTCCTTCAAGCTTAACGAGCTCGGTATATGTGCCGTCAGCATTTTTATAATTCCATGCGTCATTCTGAACCATGAGCTGCCATACCGTTGTGTCAGCCTCATTGCGGAATTCAACATACACGCCATCCTTACCGTCAATGCTCATTCTTGCAAAAAAGTCAAGAATACCTGTCGAAGTCTTGCTCAAAGGACGTATAAGTGCAGTTCCCGCCTCTGTTGATATGTCCGCAAGTGTGCCGTAGCTGCCGTAAAGAGTGTTTCTCGGCTCACCGCCTCTGTTATCATACGTCCAGCCCGACGGTATGCCCTCCTGCTTTGAAAACCATGCGTTCCACGAGGGATCTGTGACAAGGTAATATGCGTCATCATTTGAGATCTTATCAAATGTGCCCTCAAGCAAGTCTGCCTTGCCCAAAGCACGCAAAAGCATCGTGCATGCATCCTTGACCTCCACCTCGGAGCCCGGAGCAAAGTCACCTCTCTCATTTACGCCCAATGTAACGCCCTGTCTGTAAAGGCTGAGCACCGCATCGCTGTACGGCAAGTCGATCGTATCAGGTACAACATCTATACCATTTATTTCGGGAAGCTTTGAGATAAATGCAAGCATCTGTGCCAGCTCGTGCTTAAGCACCGGTCTTGAAGCATCCTCCGCAGCCGCCGTGATTATCTCCCTTTTAAGTGCGTATTCTATGTATGAATCATACCATTCTCCACGCGCCTTTTTGATCTTTGTGCCCTGTGCATCTGCATCGGCACGTGATACAAGCATCAACGCCTGTGCCCATGTCAGGCTCTCTCCTCCCTCAAGCGAAGCATCCTTATCCACCAACCCCATATCATATATCCTTTTGAGGTCTTCATCGTCACCGGTATATTGTGCCGGTGATGTTGAGCATGCAGTCAACACAGTCATGCTCATAATTACTACTAATGTAATACACAGTAACTTGATTGTTCTTTTCAACATTGTCACCATTGTTCCTTCCTCCCCATACAAGGGTAGATTTGCCCCCCCGTACAGCATATTGAATATAATTATACAACATTTCCTTTTATTTTTCAACAACAAAAGCATACATTATAATTCATCCGCCATCTTTTTCACTAGTCAAAAGTGCTCTTTATCGCATGAAGTAAAATTTGCATTTAACATTTAAAAAGACAGAAATGCCCGCAGTTACCCACGAACACTTCCGCCTTCAACAAAAACAAAAAAATAAAAAATAAAGGAGTGTAATTGAGCTCTAAATTTCACGCTCTATGAAAAAACTTCCCTATTTGCGAAATTAAAAGTGGCAATGAACCGTCATCTGGAAACTCATCCCGCCAAAGATCACCAAATACCTGCTCGATCCAATCTACCACTGTATCCCAGAAAACAGCAAGCACGGTTACAGATGCTATTACTACTATTGCAGAGATAATTATAGAAATAATATAATACTTTTTCATACTGTTAAAGTATCCGAAAAAGTTATCACCTGCACTCTCAGAATACGGCATTCTGCCGGTTTTGATGTAAGAATCAAGATCTGTGCATGCACGTATTATCTTCAACGCGGCAATTATTCCGACGATCCCCAACGGAATGCCTATCACCGTTGCACATGCAACGCCTCCGTTTATAAGCGAAAAGATCGCCATAAATCTTGACCATTTAATAATGCCTTTTGCCATTTTAGGCTTTAAATAAAAGGTTACAGTGTCTTCGTTACGATATTTATACATCCAAGCTCCTCCAATTTGTACAAATTCCCGTTAAAAAGAACCAACGAGAACTGATATGACCTGAAGCACGGAGACTACCGAACTTATGATCGACAGCACCAATATGATACCATTATACCTGAAAAAACCGAGAAGATCCTCACCCAAAAGCTCTTCCCTATATGAATCCATGCCCATGGCAATGGTGGCAAATGTTTCTGATGCTGTTTTGAGCTTTACACCCGCAAGGACGGACAGCACACCACTCACCACATTATATGACAAGCAGCTCAGCACACCCAGAATTATGGACATTATCGCAACAAAACGCATTGATCTTGCCATTTTGCCGAGATCCATTGACTTAAATGTTATTGGATACAGCACGGGATCCCCCGGGTTTGCGTTTTTGTTATATTCATCTTCGTACTTTACATAATTTTCATTTTGCTCTTCCGAAAACTCGCTCACCGCACGCACCTCCCAAGACCACGTCACCAAAAAGACCGTGAATTACCTGCAAAAAGCATAATGCTCCGTTTTGCGTAAAACGAGGGCAAAATCAACTTTCACGCTCAATTCGTGTATATTGTAACATAAATTGCAATAAATTTCAATATCAAAAACATATTTTTTTGAGTTTTTTCGCAAAAAATTTCATTTTTTTCCTCATTTTTTTCAAATCAATTCCAAAAAAGCGACTTTATCCATGCGATATCGTTCTTGTCGATGCTTTTGGTCACACTAAGACAAACAATATACAAGTACAGTGCGGTTACTATCTTAAGCAGAGTTACAGTCACACCCGTGTCAGCCGCAATAATATGCGACAAAGCCTTCACGCAGGTAACCGCACATACACAGCTCAGCACAGGGCTCAATATCCATTTGCAAAATCTTATCCTCAGTCCGCTTGACCTTGCCAGCCGGAGCATGCTCATACCGCAATTAAATGTCTTGCAAGCATACAATGCTATCACGTAGCCGTTTATGCCCATCCTAGGCAAAAGCGTCACAACAAGCATTATGCTTATTACGGAATCCGCAATGCTTATTTTCATTGCATTTACCTGCTCATCAAGTCCGCTGAGGGAAGCATCCACCACCGCATCAAGGTACAACAACGGGATCAGAGCTGTCAGCATTTTTATATGATCTGCAACGGCGTCGTTTGAATATATCCATCCGCTTATCTCGTCCGCATAGCCAAGCAATACACCTGCAATAAATATCGCATAAACGCAAACGGAATGGATAGCTCTTGAAATTATGTATTTTACATTGTTATCGTGCTTTTTTGCCCTGCTCCTTGTTATCTCGGGCACCATGAGCCCTGCCATGGCAGAAGTTACTATTTGCGGAAACATGACTACGGGAAAAGCCATGCCTTGCAGCATTCCGTATTGCTCCAGAGCAAGCTGAGCTGAATTTCCACCCAACCTCAAGCAATACGGTATAAGCAGATTTTTGACTGTACTCAATCCCGATTTTGCGTATGAGGTCACCGCAACGGGCAATGCTATTCCGAGCATACGCTTTGTCAAGTCCTTGCTGACAAAACCTCCGCTGCACCTGTTCCTTTTGATATCAAGTGCAAATATCACGAGCGAGCCAAATGTTGAAATTACGTGTGCAACACAGTTGCCCCCTATTATCACAATGCATGATTGTTCTATTCCTCCAGACGCAAGCCGCATAAGACCGACACACACCGCCGCAACAGTTAATATTTCATCTGCAAGCTGTATCACAGCTGATCTTATGACCTTCTTTTCCGCACCGAAGTATCCGCTTATGACACAGGACAATGAATTCAGCGGCTGCATCAGCGACAATATCCTTATACAGGTTATGCTTCGTCTGTCACCCAAGAGCACCTCTCCCACGTATTCCGCACCGAGCAGTCCCACAGCACATGTCACGCATCCGCATGTTATCGCATACAGCAAGCAACGTCCGACAGCAGAGGCTATCTCCCTTTCCGAACCCATCCCCCTCGCCTGAGAGACCAGCCTTACCGTTGATATATACACACCGCCCGTCGAGAGCGTTACCATAAGCGTATTGACCGACATTATGATCGTAAAAAGTCCCACTCCCTGTGCTCCTATCTTGTCGGATATGTAAATATTGAATGCCATGCCTATGCTTTGCAGTATCAGTGAGGTGAGCGTCATTACCGCTGTATTTACAACAAACTGTTTTGCTCTTTTCATTTGCCCTCCGTATGTACGATTTTTTGCTCATTTCTTTGATTATATGTTTATTTTTTCCGATTTAGGCAATACTTTACATAAAAGACGGAATACATCAATGCTTTAGCATATTTTAAGAGCACGATACGGAGGACATCATGTTAATAACCACGGTAATAATACTGATCCTTCTGCCGGTTTTTATCTTTTGGAGCAAGGTACGCCTGTATTTGCATATCGATACCGATAAACAAAGCTTTTTTGCTTATGTCAAGGTGCTCGGTATAAAAATAGATATTCCCCCAAGCAAAGGATCCGGCAAAAAACGTCAGAAAAAAGCACCTCAGCATTTTTTCAACGCATTATCGTACCTCAACATAATAAAAACAGAAATGCTTCATGTTGACATAGTGCTCGGTACCGACGATGCCGCAATGACCGCAATGCTCACGGGCAATATAAAAATACTTATGAGCATGATATGCTTACTGCTGTATAAAAAAGCCGACAGCACCGCATTTGACATTGATATATCCCCTGATTTTGAAAATGAGGCGTTCAGCATGAGGCTTGATGGTATAATTTCAGCCAGTATCATAAATATTACATTACAAACAATAAAAAATATACGGAGGACTGCAAAATGACCAGACCAATACAAACGACCATGGAAACAACATTAAAGGAAATACGAAATATGATCGATGCCGATACGGTAATAGGCGATCCCATAACCGTTGACATGACAAAAACGATAATACCCTTTTCACGGGTAAGCTTCGGCTTTGTCAGCGGCGGCGGAGAGCTTGATGGCAGTGTTTTAAACAAGGATGCCGCCACACTCCCCGAGAGCGAATTGAATTTTATAGGCGGCGGAGCTTCAGGCGTGAGCGTAAAGCCTGTCGGCTTTATTGTTTGTGATGAGCACGGTATAAAATTGCTTTCGGCAGAATATTCTTCTTATGCAGACAGAATCATAGACAATATACCGCATTTGATAGAGGAGATAAAAAAAATTGTGTCAAAGGAATGCGATCAAGCAGATCAATAAAAGCATTGTTGCCATATTGATTATAATGAATATGCTCTCGCCCGTAACGGCAGCTGCAGATACACCGTCACTTGCAGCGGAATGCGCCATTCTTGCGGAGGTAACAAGCGGACGTGTGCTCTACTCTCAAAATGCAGACGCAAAGCGTTACCCTGCAAGCACCACAAAGATCATGACCGCCATATTGGTTATTGAGAGCTGCAATATAAATGACATTGTCACTGTTCCCCGTGAGGCACAGGGTGTGGAGGGCTCCTCCATATACCTTGAGGCAGGTGAACGGCTCACCGTGCTGCAGCTGCTGTACGGACTTATGCTCCGCTCCGGAAATGATGCCGCAACCGCACTTGCCATCCACTGTGCAGGCTCAATACATGGCTTTGCACAGTGGATGAATCAAAAGGCACAGGACTTAGGCTGCATGAATACGAGCTTTGTTAATCCAAGCGGGCTGCCGTCACCTCAGCACTACACAACAGCTTATGACCTCATGCTCATTGCCCGTTATGCAATGCAAAATGACATATTCAAAGAGATCGTATCCACGCAAAGGGTAACTATTCCGTGGGAAAAACATAGCTCGGAGCGTCTGCTGATAAACGAGAACAAAATGCTCTATAATTACGACGGTGCCAACGGTATAAAAACGGGCTACACAAGAGCTGCAGGCAGATGCCTTGTGTCATCTGCGGAGCGTGACGGTATGACACTGATTGCAATAGTCTTAAATTCATCGCCCATGTACGCCGATTGCAAGGAGCTGCTTGATTACGGTTTTGATAATTACAAGCTTACAGGTATAGTTAAAGAAAAGGAATTTTGCGGCAAAATCAACGTTAAAAACGGATATGACAAAAGCATACCGTACTGTAACGACACCGGCTTTTGTTATCCCTTGTCGGAAAATGACACGGTATCCGTTGACCTTGAGCTGTTCCTTGACAACATTGAGGCTCCCTTTGATACAAATACGCCGATAGGTTGCTTAAATATCACACTTAACGGCAGTATAATAAAAAGCATCCCTCTTGAGACCTCAGGAGGGATGAAAAGATATTCTTTATTTGAGATATTCGGCACTTTATTCCGATTGCTGTGTAATACTCAGTTATTCCAATAAGGATATTCGTCAAGTGAGCGGAAAGTATATCCCTGAGCACGTGCATAATCAATAAATTTGCCCAAAATTGCAGCGTTGTCGGGTGATGTCGAATGCAGCAGTATCACCGCACCCGGATGCAAGCGTGATGTTACCGTTTCTAATGCAACATCCTCTCCCTGCTGGTTCTTGGGGTCCCAATCCCTGTATGCCAGCGACCAGAACACCGTTCTGCATCCAATACTGTCAACAAGCTCAAGTGCATTTGTTGAATAGTTTCCCGCAGGAAATCTGAAATACTTGCAATCGTATCCAAACTTCACTCTTAAATAATTATTAATTCCGAGGACCTCCCTTGCAAGAGCCTCCCTAGATATTTTGGCACAATCGCTCGGATGCGTTGTGCTGTGGTTTCCTATGATATGCCCGTCGTTTATTATCCTTGTTACCTCCGACGGAGCAGTTTTTATGTATTGCATTGTACAGAAGAAGGTTGCATTTACACTCTTTTCCTTAAGAGTGTCCAGTATACTTTCCATAAGATCGCCGTATTTGTAACCGCAATCAAATGTAAGGTACAGCACCTTTTCTGATGTAGATGATTTATTATCCCATGCAAGCACATCATAGCCCGTTTTGTCGAAATTTTTCTGATTGTTAACTGTCGTGTTGTGAGGCTTACCGTTTTTTGCCTCTCCAAAGGAAAAGCCTATCGATTTTTCCGAAAGACCTCTCTCATTTTCGGGATCATGGACAGTATATGTCTTTTCTTCAAGTGACGGAGCACCCGTATACGTCGTACCGTCCCCGTTTACAGGATATGTCACGGTAGTGCTTCCGTATTTGTCATCCGGTGTAGGTGTCGGCATAGGCGTCGGTTTCGGCGTCGGCGTCGGTGTCAGTGTCGGCGTCGGCGTTGGCGTCAGTGTCGGTTTCGGCGTTGGTGTAGGTGTCAGAGTCGGCGTTGGCGTCAGTGTCGGTGTCGGTGCCTGTGTAGGTGTTACTGTCGGCGTTGACGCTGGTTTTAACGTCGGTAAAGGCTCTTGCGGTACCGGTATCACGGGCGACAGAGTGTACGATGGTGTTTTTGTCGGACTCTCCGGTTGTGTCGGCAAGCCGCTTGACGTGCTTTGAGACGGCATCTGCTCCGAGGTACCGATCGACGGCGTCGGTGCTGCACAGCCGCAAAAAAACAAGCATACGGCAAGCATCAATATTGCTGTTTTTTTCAAAATCAATCCTCCTTTGTTTTGTATGTATGTATTATAATACGTCAAAATCAATTTGTCAAGGACGTTTTACAAACGTCAGCCGTGCAAATTATTTATGTTTATTTTATACCGAACAATATGTAAATACAATGTGGCAGATTGTTTTTAACCATTTGCAGTTTGTCGCTTATTTTCGGATTATGTTATATACTATACAGTTGTAGGTGCATCACTTACTTAAAAATACATATTAAGGGAAATTCTTATGAATCACGACTACTACAAAAAATGGGTAAAAATAGGATTAAATGTTGCGTATTACCGTAAGGAAAAGGGACTTACGCAGTTGCAGCTTGCCGAATTATGCGGAGTAAGCAGAAATCACATGCAACGGATCGAAAGCGGTTATGCAGCCTCGGTGGATGTATTTATGTCCATTGCCGATGCATTGGATATAGAGCTGTATAATCTATTTGTATTCAGGTGAAAAGTAAGACCTCCGAAAAATTCTTCGGAGGTCTTATTCATTACTTTTCCAAAAGTCATTCATCCGTTTCCGCTTGCTCTGTGTATGTACATTCTTGAGGGCGCATCATCTCCATCCCCCTGAGCCATACAGAAAAATTTCCAGCCGTATCTTTCATAAAACCCGACATGATCCGTCAGCAGATACAATATATCAATTCCCTTCAAGCACATATCCTCACAGACATAATTCAGCAATCTGCCTGCAATTCCTCGACAACGCATATCCTCCTCAGTATATACTGCACAAACATTAGGCGTAAGGTCCTTACGGTCGTGAAAATCGTTCTCAATTACACCCATTCCTGCAATTATCCTGCCGTTTTCAATCACAACATACCATTGCGGTATGGGAGATATTGCCAAAAGGCATTCATCCATGCTTTCGATATATGTCTCTACGGGAATATTCCATTTTGAATGAAACCATTTCGCCATTTGCTCCTTAAGCTCCTCACGGTCACTCAGACGGACTATCTCCTGTTTCATAACACATCAATTCCTTTTTGAGCGTATTATCTTTTCATACAAGCCCGCATAAGCAAACACAATGGCACAGCCGAGCAATATTCCGCCCAGAATATCCGTAAACCAATGCACGCCCGATACAAGCCTGCCCACTATCATGACAAGTATTATGACAGAGCATGCTGCAACCAATATATTCTTCAGCCTTGCATCCTTTATTCTGTGTGCGAATTGGTGCAATGCAGTACCTATAAGGCATATTACAAGCACGGTATGTGATGACGGGAACGAAGCCTCCAACAAATCACCCTCAAGGATAACAGGTCTGTAATTTATTATGCACACCTCAAAGAATACATACGCAACAGCCGAAGCAATGTACGCACATGCCAAAAGCAACAGGTCCTTGTCCACCCTTGCAATGCTTTTTCTCTTTATAAGCTGATAAACGCCCATGACTGCAAAAAATGCCGCAACCAATATGGCCAGCTTACCTAAAATATCCGTTATGCCGTACCATGTCTCGTTAAGCTTAAATATCTCGCTTATTTTACCGTTCAATACCGCAAAGCCGACTGATGACCCCAACGGTCCTATCTGCTTTACGTCTATGAGCTTTACCGCAACCGTCAATACCGCAAAAAGCAGTATAAAAGCTCCCGCAATGCTCAAATATTTCTTGCTTTTGTTCATTTTACACCTCTCCGTTTTATTTTCCTGCAAGCAGCTTGCAATAACAGGATCAATGCAATTATAAACCATTTTTCTTATAAAGTCAACAAAAATGTAATGTATTCCGCATCTTATGTTTACAAGTTACTATGAATCCGTTTCCCATGATCAGCCATGTTGGTTCAACAGTGAAAAAGAACGGGCAGAAAAGGAGATCATGCTTGATCTGATCACCAAAATCGTTTCGCGTCTTAATGAAACCAATGACGGTAGCTTTGAAATTGAGGATCTTGAAACAGCAAGATTGAAAGCATTGTAACAGCTCCCATGCAGAGCTTTACTATCGCACCCGAACACACTTTTCAAGCATCAAAAATTCACAGCTCATCAGGAAAAAACAGTATAAATAATTAAATCGACTTTTTCTGTCCGATACATTCCGAAAATAAATTTTGCTTGACATTATTTGCCTCAGGTAATATAATTATGTGGAGAATATTATAACATTACAGCTCGGATCTTGCGCAAAACACGCAAAGACCCGACATTTCAGGAGGAATAATGAACATAATAATTGTCGGTTGCGGCAAGGTTGGCAAAACACTTGCAGAAAAGCTGAATGAAGTAGATAACAATATCACCGTTATTGACACATCTCCGCATAAGGTAAAAGCTATCGCAGAAAAATACGATATTATGGGTGTTATAGGCAACGGTGCAACGCATTCCGTGCAGAGTGAGGCGGGAATAGAAAACGCCGATCTGTTCATTGCGGTAACAGGCTCCGATGAGTTGAATCTTTTGTGTTGCATAATAGCCAAAAAAGCAGGTAATTGTCACACCATCGCAAGAATACGAAATCCACAGTACAGCCTTGATATGCAGTACCTGCAGGATGAGCTCGGTCTTGCAATGGTCATCAATACGGAATATGCGGCAGCAGCGGAGATCGCAAGAGTTTTGCGTTTCCCGTCTGCCATAAAGATAGACACATTTGCAAACGGCAAGGTGGAGCTTATAAAATTCAGGATCCCCGATAACAGTCCGATAATAGGACTTTCCGTTAAGGAAATGATAATTAAGCTCAAATGCGACGTGCTCGTGTGCACCGTAGAGCGTAACAATGAGGCGTATATTGCAAACGGTGATTTTGTTTTTGCGGAAAAGGATGTTATATCCATAATCGCATCTCACAAAAACGCAAATGACTTTTTCAAGAAAATAGAATATAAGGCAAGATCCGTAAAAAACACCATAATAACGGGTGGCGGAGAAATAAGCCAATATCTTTGCGAAATATTGAGAAGATACGGTATTGCCGTAAAAATAATAGAGAAAAATGAACAGAAATGTGATGAATTGAGCTCACGCTGGAGCGATGTTGAGATAATCAACGGTGACACCGCCGACAAGAGCATTTTGCTTGAGGAGGGGCTTGCAGATACGGAATCCTTTGTCTCCCTTGAAAATTTTGACGAGGAAAATATATTGCTCTCGTTGTACGCAAGGAGCGTAAACAAATGCAAGATCGTCACAAAGATCAATAAGATCGATTTTGATGACGTAATAGACAGGCTCGATCTCGACACCATAATAAATCCTAAGAGCATCACGGCGGATGTTATTTTAAGGTACGTCCGCTCAATGAAAAATTCGATCGGCAGCAATGTTGAAACACTGTACAGCGTTATAAAAAATAAGGTCGAAGCCGCTGAATTTATCGTAAAAGAAAATTCACCCGTGCTTAATACCCCTCTTATGTCCTTGAAATTTAAGGATAATGTTCTCGTTGCAGCGATAATAAGGGACAAAAAGGTCATCATCCCTCGTGGACAGGATATAATAATGCCCGGTGACTCCGTTGTTATCGTTTCAAAGCTACTCGGTCTGCACGATATTTCGGATATACTCAACTGACGGAGAATTGCAATGAACAAAAAAATGATACGATACATAGTAGGTTGGATACTGATCTTTGAGGCTGTATTTTTTTCCATACCCATTATCACATCAATTATTTACCGTGAGCGTGCAGTCATCTCATTCGCGATCTGTGCAGCCCTATGCCTTACTATCGGCAAGCTGCTGACATTAAAAAAACCTCGTGACACAACGCTTTATTCAAAGGAGGGCTTTGTAATCGCCGCATTGAGCTGGATAGCAATGAGTATATTCGGTGCTCTCCCATTTATGATGACGGGCGTTACAAGTTCCTATGTTGACGCACTTTTTGAGACTGTATCGGGCTTTACGACGACGGGCTCAACGATATTCTCCGATGTTGAGTGCTTGCCGAGATCTATCAACATATGGCGTTGCTTTACACATTGGATAGGCGGTATGGGTG
>CAYOGO010000013.1:0-14665 GCA_964403405.1 uncultured Lachnospiraceae bacterium
TCTTTGTAATGCTTGATGAAATATACAGCGAACGAATATTCTTCATATTTTTGAAGCAGCCCTCCGCTATTTCAACGACCGTCATTCCGCCTATCTCGCTCGGAACAACAACATGAGCATCATTTCCGTTGTATTTTATGAGGATGACCTTTCCGCTTTCTATGGCATACTGCCATTCGTACTCGTCGGCATTTATTATCTCATATGTATATCCGCTGCTTATGCAATTCTTTTCGGCGTATGAACCTGCCTCACACTTGAAGTATATTCTCGGATCGGAAATAAGCTTCTCGCCTATTTTTTCAACAGAGCCCGGTATCAATATCCACTCAACACTCCATATTCCTGCAAATGCGGAGCTGTTTATTATCTTGCAGCCGTCATTTACGGTGATCGTCTTTACGGATCCGACAAACGCATTTCCTACAATTTCAGTGATATGATCGGGGAACACTATATGGCCCTTTGCGGCACAGCGTATCAAAATTCCGCCAATAACACTGAAGCCGTTATTTTTGGAATTAAGTTCGCTTTCGTATGCAGTACCGACAAAAGCGTTTCTGTCAATGTACTCAAGCTTATATTCATCCTCAAAAACAGCATTTTTTAACTGCTTACCGAATTCCGTATTGTATATATGCGTTACTGTTTCGGGAATATAAACAAACTGCACATTTTTACCTACAAAACTGCCCTTGCCAAGTGCCGTCACAGTATAACCGTTTATTATGCTCGGTATCACAACGCTCGTGTCCGTTCCCGTGTACTTCAGTATGGTTGCTTTTCCGTTTTCAACAGAATATGTAAACTCAACATCGTGTATTTCACTCACGAAGCCGTATGTATCAGCGATCACCTTTGCGATCGCACTGCCGAATGACTTCAGTACAACATTTTCTCCCGTGCCGCCGAATGCATTATCCTCAACAGTCTGCACGCTTTCCGGCATGAATATCCACTCAAGTGCATCCACACCGTTAAAAGCGTTTGCACGTATTATTCTGCAGCCCTCATTTATCTTTACGGACAGTATTTCACTGCCGACAAACGCATTATCAGATATCGTCCTCACGGTATACGGTAATTTAATATTTCCCGTAAGAGTACATCTTATAAGTATGCCGTTAAGTATGAGGAATCCGTCATCGTCTACCGCTTCGTCTATAAATGCGGTACCTGAAAATGCTTTTTCTCCTATAAATTTCAGATTTGTTATTTTTTCAAATACGACCTCCTTAAGAGAATCCACATTTTCAAATGCGGACCGCTGTATCGTGCTTATATTTGATGGTATCCACACATATTCTATGTTGCAGCCAGCAAAGCAGCCCTCGCCTATATCCGTTATCGGATTACCATGAATATTGTCCGGAATGACAACTCTTGTATTCTTTCCGATATACGCGATCAATGTAACCTTACCGTCAACTATCTCATACAACCAATCATCATATTCCGCAAGCTCGTACTTATAGCCGTTATTCTTCAGGAAATCCTCGGCATATGATGCACCGTGACATCTTATCACCGCATTATTTGAGCCATCCGTTATAAATTCTCCGATACTGCAAACACTATCCGAAATATACACATACTTCAAGCCTGAGCACTTACCAAAGGCCCTGTCACCGATCACCTCACATGCCTCGGACAGCCTTATTCCCGTGACTCTTGATGAATAGAAAAGCATATCGGTAATTATCTTTACTCTGTCGCTCAATATAACGTCACCGTTACCCGTATAGCCGACTGCAAACTTACCTATTATGAGCACGCCGTATTTGTCCGCATTATCGGCTTCAAATGCTGTACCCTTAAATACCTGTGATCCTATATTCTTTATTGTATCTACGTTTTCAAATACAACATTCTTGAGCTCCGTCAGCTGATATGCAAACATATCACCTATTGACGTTACCGTGGACGGGATATACAATTCCCTTATAGTGCTGTTACGTATAGAGAGTATCTCAACCACCTTATATCCGTTTATTTCGGACGGTATCCTTACATACCTCTGTGTACCCGTATACTTTGTGAGGACTGCCGTTTTGTCAGCCTCGTTGAGCTCATATTCCCAATAGAATACAGCGTCACATTTTAAGCCCTTTCTTTTTGCATAATTCTTAATGGATGATGTTGCATCGCATTCAATAAGCACGGACTTATTTCCGTCAAAAAGGTCTTCCGGAATGATCTCGACCGTATTCGGTATATATATCCACTCAAGTGCGCTTACATCGTCAAGCATACCGTCACACAGCTCAATACAGCCCTCCGGCAATGTTATATGCGTTACATTTTCACCAAACGCACACTCCGCTATACGCTTTATGCCCTCGGGCATCAGCACATGACCCATACCCCAATGCTTTATAAGAATATCGCCGATCACGCATACATCATTTTCCATGTTAGACTTGTTTTCAAACATTGTTGAGGAAAAAGCATATCTGCCAACGTGATCAAGATTGCTGACATCCTCAAATTCCACTGTTGAAAGCGTCTGTGCACCGTTGAGTGCCATCGCGGCGATCTTTCTGACAGAACTCGAAAAATAGATACGCTTAATGCCGTAATCCTTTACGACAGCATTTTTTCCGTTACCGAAGCAAACGACCTTTTTGCCGTCAATGTATTCGGGCACTCTTAAATTCTGTGAAGTACCGCTGTATGCTGTTATAATAATATTTCCGTCAGCATCAACGTCGTATCTCCATGTGTCATTTTCCTCTATAAATTCGTAATAATAGCCGTACTCAACAGCAAATTTTTCCGCATTTGAATCCTTGTAGCATCTTATGTACTGCTTTTTATCGAAAAAAATATCCGAGCCCTCAAACTTGGTGCTTTTTGAGTTCACAACTATATATTCCAGGCCCTTGACGATATTGATGTCTGTTGCCTTTATCAATTCAAAATTAAACGGGAAGCGTACAGCCCTTGCATTTATATTCTTCAATGCTTCGGGAGCCAATTTATTTACGTTATCGGGAATAATAAACAATTCGCTGTTATTGCATACTGCCTTAACAAGCACATCTCCCCACAATATCATTCCATCCTGAGAATTGAGAGCATTGATTTCGTACATGGTTCCCGTTACGGCGTCTGAGCCAACCTGCTTGATAGTATTTGCGTTTTCAAAGGTTATATTTACAAGTTCCTTTGCATCAAGACACATGCTGCTTCCGATATTTGTGATATTTGACGGTATATATAATGATGTGATACTACTTTGTGCAAAGCAGCCATCACCCACCGTGTTTACGATCATGCCGTCGATCTGCCTGGGTATCTCAACATCCGTCTTTTTGCCCGTGTATTTTATGAGCGTAACAAATGAGTCGACCACCTTGTATTCATAATCCTCAGTCTTAACAATGGGCGTCGGCGTGGGTGTTGTCCACCATTCAAACGGATCCTTATCTATAAACAAAAACATTGCAACGACCAGTGCCGCAACTGTCACAGTTATGGCAGATATTATTGCAATAAGCTTTCCTTTTTTCATATGTATATCTCTCTTATCCGAAAAGATCGGTTATTTTTTTATTCTTTTGTTTTTAATATACCGACGCCCCGATAACATACCGAAGCGTCGGCATCGCTCATTTTTAATTTCTCTCGGAAAGTATTTCTTTCTCGTACTGCTTTACTTCACTTATCCATGCATCTCTTACCGGAACATCCTGTGTTTCGCAATAATAATCCCACACAGCAGCAAAAGGATATGTCTTTAATTCTTCAACAAGAGCAAGTCTTGCAGTGTAATCACCGTCAAGCTCTATCTCCTTAATCAATGCGGTAGGCTCAAGCGCAGCCTTCAGCAATGCCTTTATCATGTTTCTCGTGCCTATTGTCCAAGCGGCAATACGGTTGATTGAAGCATCAAAGAAATCAAGACCGATATGAGTTCTGTCAACGAGATCCGTTCTTATAAGATTCTGTGCAATAGCCTCAAGTTCATCATCAAATATAACTACATGATCACTGTCCCATCTTACGGGTCTGCTTACATGGAGGAGCAATTCATCCGTAAAATTGAGCACCGATGATATTTTGTCCGAAATCACCTCAGTCGGGTGGAAATGACCTGCATCAAGACAGCATGCAATGCCCCTTGTTGCCGCATAGCCGAGCATAAACTCAGTTGAGCTTACGGTATAGCTCTCAGCTCCTATGCCGAACACCTTGCACTCAAGTGCGTTGAGGTTGTACTGCCATCCCGATTTGTCCGCAAAGACCTTATCCAATGACTCTGCCATACGCTTTCTGGGAGTCTCCCTGTCATAAGGAATATCCTTGTAGCCATCCGGGAACCAGAAATTCGTAACAGCTTTATTATTCAATGACTTACCGATGTACTCCGCAATTTCTCTTGAACGTATGCAGTGATCTATCCAGAAATTTCTGACCTTATCATCAGCACTTGAGATAGTAAAGCCGCTGTCTGCCATGGGATGTGCAAAGCATGTCGGATTAAAATCCAGACCCATGTTTCTTTCTCTTGCCCACTCTATCCAGCTCTCAAAATGACGGGGCTCAAGCTCATCAAGGTCGACCTTCTCATTTGTATCTGCATATATTGCATGAAGATTGAGTCTGTGGTGACCCGGGATGAGTGAAAGTGCCTTATCAACATCATTTCTCAACTCATCTGCAGTTCTTGCTTTGCCGGGATAGTTACCCGTTGTCTGTATGCCGCCCGACAGAGCATTCTTGAAAAGGAATCCCTGTACATCGTCGCCCTGCCAGCAATTTATTGAAACAGGGATGTTCTTTATTCTTTCAATGGCAGCATCCGTATCAACGCCTATAGATGCGTATACTTCCTTTGCCAATTCGTACGCTTTATTAACGCTCATTTTATAGTCCTTTCTTATTTACCCAGAATATTAAGATATTCGTCGTAATGCTTTGCCCAGAGCTCAGTATTCTCCGGCTCATAGTAAGCATAATCGGCTGAATTTGCTATTATCTCTCTTGCATGCTTAAGGTCCTCTATCTCGCCCAAGGCTATAAGCTGAACAGCAATATTACCCATTACGGTTGCTTCCACAGGACCTGCTATAACTGTACAACCCGTTGCATTTGCCGTATTCTGGCAAAGTGATCTGTCCTGAATACCGCCACCAACCATATTGATTCTTGTAATATTCATACCCGTAACGTCCTCAAGCATCTTTATTGTTGACTTATACTTCATTGCAAGGCTCTGGTATATGCACTGAACCGTCTCACCTCTGCATGAGGGCACCCTTTGACCCGTTCTTTCGCAATACTTTGCGATCTTATCGGGAAGATTTTCACCAAGCTCAAACTCAGGTGCATCACAGTCGATAAAGCTTTGGAATGGTGCAACAGCTCTTGCCTCATTGCCGAGCATGGTGTAATCAAGCTTTTCGCCGGACATCTCCCAATGACGCTTTGACTGCTGAACTATCCACAGACCTATAATGTTCTTGAGGAATCTTACGCTGCCGTTATAGCCTATCTCATTTGTTATGCAGTATTCCATGCTGTCCTTTGTAATTACGGGCTTAGGCATTTCCGTACCGAACAAACTCCATGTTCCGCAGCTGATGTATGCTGTATTCTCATTTGTATCCGCACTTACCACCGCACTTGCAGTGTCGTGTGTTGCAACTGCAACCACAGGTATCTTATCGCATTCAAGCTCTGCACATATTTCATCCGACAGCTCACCGTAAAACTCACCCGGACGGATGAAATCGGCAAAAATGTTCTTATTTACGGAAAGCCTTTCTACAAGCTCCATATCCCATTCCAACGTCCTCGGATCAAGGAGATTTGTCGTGGACGCTTCCGTTATTTCCGTACGCATCTTACCTGTAAGGAAATATGCAAACAGGTCGGGCATAAGGAGGATCTTATCAACATTTTTCATGAGGTCCTTTTTGTATGTATAGAGATAATAGAGCTGATAGATAGTGTTTATTCTCAGGCTTTGTGTGCCCGTTCTCTGATATATCTCATCCTTGGGCATAACATTCTCGTATACCTCCTCAAGCATTCCCTCTGTACGTCTGTCTCTGTAATGGACGGGGTTTGCCAAAAGCTGACCGTCCTTATCAAGCATACCGAAGTCAACGCCCCATGTATCTATACCTATTGCGTCTATCCTGCCATGCTTTGTTGCAAGTATTATACCCTGCTTCATCTCATTCAAAAGACGAAGCACGTCCCAATACATCGTACCATTCTGTGTGACGGGAATATTTGGAAATCTGTGTATTTCCGTCATATTTATTTTTTTGTTTGCCTTGTCGTATTCAGCAAGCATTGCTCTGCCACTTGAAGCACCAAAGTCAAACGCCAATACTCTTTTACTCATAATATATTCTCCGTTTCGGTTATATTTCTATGTATTACGATTAAAAACGTTTTACAATTATCCCTTATAAATTATATCATTTATTCGCACTTGTGTCAACCGATTTTTTGACAAACAGCCTCTGAAACAACCGTCATTGCCGTTTATTTGTAACATTTTTTATTTTATATCGTTTTTTCGAAAAAATTTGCGTTGCATGGCACTAAAATATAAAGTACACGGAGGTGATAAAAAGTGAGACTTGATATGATGAAGGTAAAGAGTATTCTTGACAAGGAAGGAATAAGCAATTCCGATTTTGCAAAGCGTTTCGGCATTCACCGTTCATACGTATACAACGCAATAAGCGGTGCAGCAACGCCCGGAAGAAAGTTTTTTGCCGCATGGGCAAGCTTTTGTCGCATTTACGGACTTAATTTTCTCGATTTCATTATTTTTGACTGTAACTGATTGCATTCACAATCCACCACCCATATCTCATATCATGATAGCGGACAGTGCCCACGGGTGTATACTGTTCGCATCAATATGTGGAAGAAGGAATGGTATGAAGGAGAATGATGTAAGATTATTGCCGTTCTCTGTATTGGAAAAGCAAAGACCGCCGTGGTCTCTCTCGCACATCCATGCACGTGAAATGTGGAAAAGGGGCTACACCGGAAAGGACGTTGTTATTGCCGTGCTTGATACAGGCTGCAGCACAACACATCCGTATATAAAGCACAGCATCATAGGCGGAATGAATTTTACAGACGATCACATGGGTAAAAGCTCTGATTTTTCGGACAATAACGGTCACGGTACGCATATATGCGGTATTATTTCCGCAATGTACAACAGAAAAAACGGTATGTCCGGGGTTGCACCCGATGCAAGGCTACTTGTCTTTAAGGTTTTGGGTGAGGATGGCTCAGGCGATATAGATCCGATACTAAAAGCAATGAATACCGCAATAAATTGGCGTGGCCCCGGAGGGAAACGTGTCAACATCATCGGCATGTCCTTTGGAACGGAACAGAATTACAGGGAGCTTGAGGAGGCTGTAAACCGTGCCGCGGATAACAATATACTTGTTGTTACCGCTGCAGGAAATGACGGTGACGGCACCCACAGGACCGACGAGATAATCTACCCCGGGTATTACAATTCGGTAATGCAGGTAGGTGCAAGCAATATAAATGACGAGCCTGCGGCGTTTTCAAACTCAAATAAGCATCTGGATATAATTGCTCCCGGCGTGGATATTTTATCCCTGGGATTAAACAACAATTACACCGTTATGAGCGGAACATCAATGGCTTGCCCCCATGTGGCGGGCGGTGCCGCACTCATAATAAGCTATTATATGAAGGAATACGGTTATATCCCCACACGTAAGGAAATAATATATCAGCTGATCAGAAACTCACAAAAGCTGAATTACAGTCGAAGTGAAGTCGGCTACGGATTGCTGAACCTTGATATTTTTCGAAAAAGCTGACAGCAAGCCGTCATTCCGTCATTTTGAAAATACAGACAATACCAAGGATCCGCCGTGATACCGCATTGAAGCATCACGACGGATCCTGTGTATTCTACATTATTTAACGCTTTTTATCTATCAGGTTGCATATTGCAATAGCAACGGGAAACAGCACCCCCGCAACAGCCCAGATTACCCAGCTATTTTCCCAATCGTTTGTAGGCAGGCTGTAACAAATAAATATTGCCGTTACCACCAGCCAATATATACCGGAAACCGCCGATGCGATAGGTCTTGACATTTTTCTTTCTTTTGAATATTCATCCTCCTGCAGGAGCTTTTGATAGCTTGCCCAGATGATGCCGCATTTGATGAATAAATATACTCCTATGCCGATAATAACAAACATAAGCCCCAGCATCCAAACGATAAGCTGTATATTTGCTTCATTAAAAATAATTCCGACAAAAAGAGGTATCACAGCCGATATACAACAGCATGCACCTGCCACATTGTATGCGGTATAAGCCTTGCTGTACATTTTCTTGCAGTCCTCAACCATTTGTCTGACGCCTGTCTCCGTTACGAACACTTCCCTTTCCAGATAGGTATATGCTGATGTTTTTCTTCCGCTCAATATATACATGGCAACCGCCACAGCAACAAGCGCAAGCATAACTATCATTCCGACGCCGCATGCGACAGTATCCTTTATTCCATACTCGGGTATCTCACTCAGTGCCGCCAAAATTATCAGGCATACAGGCGATATTATGCACAAAAATGTCGCAAATGCTATTCTTCCCGATGTGACACTTTTTGCCGAAAGAAAAGCCGCTGCCTCATCCATCGAAACACACTTCAATGCAGGCACATCGTCCGTTTTTTTACCATCACCGTAATCATTGCGGATCTCCGTATCATCAACATCATCCTTGAGCAAATAGTCCGTGCTCACACCGAACAGATCCGAAATACGTACCACCTTTTCAAGGTCGGGCACCGATTGCCCACTCTCCCATTTTGAAACAGACTGTCTTGTGACGTCCATCCTGTCGGCAAGGTCCTCCTGTGACCAGCCTGCCTTTTTTCTCAGCCGTATGAGCTTATCCGAAAATGTCATTACCGCATCCTCCGTTTTTGAAATTCAGTATGCACAAATTATAGCTGTTTTTGCTGTTACATGCAACCAATCAAACTTTTCAATATGTCAACCGACGGTTGCATCGGCATTTTTTTAAGATTTCAATCGCAAAGCTTACCTGTTGCAATATCGTCACATCGATCCTTTATTACCACGCTTCTAATCTCTCCGTCGGCAATGTCCTCACCCTCAGCTCTTACATAAATGTACTCCGGGGTGTATCCGCAACTGTATGTCTTGCCGTCAAATACCTTTTTTTCCTCAAACAGGACATCAGTTTTTCTGCCGATATATGAGCTTATGTAATCATGACGCATACATTGCTCAGCCTCGGAAAGCTGCTTTGCTCTTTGTGCCGCCAACGCATGCGGTATCTGATCCTGCATCCTTGCGGCGGGCGTCCCCTCTCTTTTTGAGTACGGGAACACGTGAATTTTTGCAAAGCCGACTTTTTGGGCAAAATCAAGAGTCTCCTTAAATTCCTCGTCCGTTTCACCGGGAAAGCCAACAATTATATCCGTTGTTATTGCGGGGGTGTCAAAAAATTGTCTTAAAAGCTTTACCCCCTCGTAATAATCATGCGTATCGTATTTTCGATTCATTCGCTTTAACACGGTGTCACTTCCGCTTTGAAGCGAAAGATGAAACTGCGGACAGACCCTCTCAAGCCTTGATATACGCTTTACAAAATCATCCGTTACAATTCTCGGATCAAGCGATCCCAAGCGTATCCTGAGTGACGTACCCTGTGTAGCCTCATGTATTTTTTCAAGAATATCCGTAAAGGTACAGTTTTCAAGATCATTTCCGTACGATGTTATCTCTATTCCCGTGAGAACGACCTCATTAAAGCCCTGCTCCGCTATTCTTTTTGCCTGCTCAAGGACTCTATCCACGGGCTTACTGCACGAACGACCCCTTGCATACGGAATTATGCAGTAGCTGCAAAAATTATTGCAGCCGTCCTGAATTTTAAGCTGGGCTCTTGCCTTGCCCTTGAATTCTTCTATATCGATGTCTTCAAACTCATAATTATGGGTCGAGTCCGTAACCGCTCTGCCCTTTTTGTGCTCGGCAATGTAAAGCTCCGTCAGCTCCACTATTCGGTGTCTGTCCCTCGTGCCGCACACCACTGCAACATTCTTGAGAGATTCCACCTCGTCCGGTTTTAACTGTGCATAGCACCCCGTCGCAACGATAATGGCATTTGGGTTCAGCTTCAAAACTCGTTCTATCGCCTGACGCGATTTTCTTTGTGCGATATTGGTCACACTGCACGTGTTTATGATAAAAATATCCGCAAACTCGTGTTCTCTTACGATCTCATAGCCACTCTGTTCAAACATGGACAGTATGGACTCCGTATCATATGAATTTGCTTTACAGCCAAGTGTCAAATGTCCGACCTTCATTCCAGATCCCCCAAATGATATGCTATTGCCGACAGGAGAGTCAAGGGTGCCGTCTCGGTCCTCAATATTCGCTTACCCAGTGTTACGCACTGCCAGCCGTATGCACGGGCAACGTCGATCTCCGCCTTATCAAGACCTCCTTCGGGACCGACAAGTATGTATACAGCCCTTGCATCTGAGCACTTCGTCATCGCCATTTTCAACGAGACTTCGTGTTCTTCCTCCCATGCTATTATCTTTATGGAATTTTCTGGCGGTATACTCAAGAGCTCCTCAAATTTAACGGGGTTAAAAACAGTCGGTATGACTATCCTCTTTGACTGCTTTGCAGCCTCATCTGCTATCCTCTGCATTCTGTCCGTCTTGTCGTACTCCTCAATATTCTTCACATTGACTCTTTGCGTTATAACAGGATAAAAGCCCCTCATTCCAAGCTCTGTACCGTGGCGTACAACATCATCGGTTTTTTTGCCCTTTGGTATTCCCTGACAGATGTAATAATTGTGATCGGGCTCCCTTTTCTCTGTAATATCCTCTTTTATGTCCAATACGGCACTCTTTTTGTCAATGTAAACGAGCTGTGCGATGTATTCTCTTGAAACTCCGTCACATATCTCAAAAAGCTCACCCTGCCTTGCTCTGAGCACATTGCGGAGATGATATGCATCCTCCTCAGCAAGGTATGCCTTTCCGTCCCGGATGTTATCCGTAAAAAATCTGTTCATCAATTATCTCTTACTATTACTTTTATTTCATTCGGGCATGTAATTACAGGCTCCTTGCCCATTTCAAGCTTGAGAGTAACATTTCCGTATTCCGTTACGAGCTGAACGCTTGCATGATCAAGTCCAAGCAAGGACGGAGATACCTCTATCGTCTTCATTCCCGGCTCCTTTATCTCAAGACCCATGATCGCCTTGGGCACGGAATAAAGCGGTGTTCCGCCCCATGCATGGCTATGGTCAAAAATATATCCCGGCTCAGGTGTAACAAAGCCCTCAACCAATCCCTTATTGCACTCTCTGACTGCGGGCTTCCATTTTTCCGCAAGCATGAGCGTATATTTATCACGCATTCCGTTTTTGTATATAGCCTCAAACAAATAATGAGCAAAGTACGGCTGATATTCTCCGGGACATTCGTCATTCATTATTTTATCTATAAGTCCGCACGGATCCTCACTCACACCCGTGTATGCGGCAAGTATGCTTGAGTGCTTGAGGTAATATCTCTTGTCAATATTCTGCGGCAGAAAATCCTCCTTTATATACTTTTCGGGAGACGGTGTATTGAGTCCCTCAAAGTAGATGCCCTTTTCCGCATCAAACAAATTATCATTTATTGCCTTTTTGAGCTTTGCAGCACCATCCCTGCATTCCGTGCTCTTTGCAGTGTCTCCGAGCTCTGCATATATCTTATCGGCATGCACAAGTGCGTTGTAGTAGAACATGTTCATAACCGTCTGACCGAGGCACTTCGGCGGATGATGCATTGACATTTCGTCAACATATATCCAATCCACAAATATAAAATCCGGTGAATTTTCAACAAGTCCGTTATCACCGATATATCCCCTGAATCTGTTCATGAGTATATCCAGTGCGTTTGTGCATCTTTCAAGCAATTCCTTATGCCCTGTGACCATGTATATATCCCACAGCATCCTTACCCATATAAGTGAATATGTGGTGTGGAACATTCTGCCGTCATGTGCCTTAAGCATATCCGCCGTTCTTATTATGTCAAATTCCGCAAGACCCATATCTCCAAATGAGAACATCGTCATGAGAGATTCTATATAATAATCACCTGTGCACGCAAGAGGCTCACAGTGCTTTGGGCTGTCCAGATGGTGTGTCTGCCTGCAATACTTCAATGTATGCTTACATACATCAAGCACATCATTGAGCTCGCTGTCACTTGTTTTTGTTTCACCCGATATTTTTATGGGATAATACATTGTAACAATACCTACGGAAACAACGGATTCGCTGTCCGATTCGTTGCAAAGATCTATAACAAGGTTTCCGACACTGTGCATTACAAATGCTCTGTGCTCATCATTGCCTGCAAGCGCTATCATTTCATTCCTTACATTGTCCTGAAGCTCTCTGCTGACTATTTTTGCACTTACCTTGCCATTGCCTCTTGCAGTCATGTATATATATCCCGTATATATCTTGTCATACTCAACTACCATATGCTTCTGCTCATGGGGTGCAAGCACTATTTTATCACTTCCCTGTGCGTAAAGCAATTCTTCCGTTCTTTGCGGTATTGGTGCTGTCATTGTGTTCCATATGTTTTTTGTCAGCTGTGCATTAACATACTCATGCGGAGCAATGGATGAATCATAATTATCCGATGCTATATATCTTGTATCAAAGCGCACCAGCCATGTTTCGTCTGTATTGAAGTCGGCACTTGTTCCATCCTCAAAATATGCTGTACCTGCAAGCATAAAACCACCATGGCCCTGCGAATATTGCCATATCATTGTGGGCATCATCTTTACGACTGCATAAAAATCGATCTCGTATGAGTTTACCTCCAGATCCATTGCAGATGAGTAATAAACCTCAAGCGGAACATCATTTTCTATAAATTCTCCGCTCTGGCAAACAGGGCCTACCGATATCAGCTTACCGTTACAATAGAGATGATATTCCGTATCACCGCAAAAACGTATCTGTATATTTTTTATTTTTTTATCAAATTTATAGATTTTCTTAAAATCCGCAACAGCAAAATTATAAAGCTTTGTGTGGTCAAAGCAGCTATAACGCGTCACCTGGCTTTCCGGATACTTATCCTCAGGCAGCCATATCCAATTTTCCGTCATATTCATAAAAATCTCCTATTCCTTTTTCTTTTCGGTTCTTAATGTAACAGCCTTTGATGCTGTTATTTTGTTCTCCTCAAGCTGTGTTGCGTAATGCTTCCTCGTGGTATTAACATCGGAATGCCCCAGCACCGTTGCAACAAGATAGATATCGCCCGTTTCCCTGTACAGTGACGAGCCGAATGTACTCCTCAGCTTATGCGGAGTTATATGTTTGAGCGGAGTTACTATACCCGCATATTTTTTTACAAGATTCTGTACGGCACGATTTGATATTCTTTTGTTTTGAGTGCTCAAGAAAAGTGCATCCTCACTGCCGGGCAATGCATTTTGAGTTTTCCTTACCTCAAGATAATTCAAAAGTGCCTCCTCGACCTCGTCGCCGTAATATACAATATCTTCCTTCTGGCCCTTACGCATTATGCGTACAGCTCTCTCTGCAAGATCTATATCCTTTATATTTATTCCCGTACACTCGCTTATACGTATGCCCGTGCCTAAAAACAGTGTCAGCATGCACACATCACGGAGCACCAGCTTGCGATTGTATTTCTTCTGACCCTCACTCTGCCCCTCTCCCGATTCTATTGCATCAAGCAGATCGGCAACCTCTGCAGGATCAAGACGTATTATCGCACGATCCCTTTTTTTTGGCTTTTCAACATGATCTATCGGGTTTTTTTCGATCTTAGACTTGAGCAAAAAATACCTGAACATTGAGCTTACCGATGACAGCTTTCTTGCCTTTGATTGAATTTCATTGTACCTTTCGACATTCTTTTCCACAGTATCACCGTCACGCTCAACAGTATAAACTGCATTGTAGTCTGAAAGATAGAACAAAAAGCTCTCTATCATTTCCGGCGTAACATTATTCAGCATCTCCAGCTTGAAGTCCTCGGGCTCGACCCCGGCAAATTTCTCCGTTTCTTCCTTTAAAAATCTAAAAAAAACAGTCAGATCCCTTGCATAATTGATACGGGTGAGCTCCGTTGTTTTTTGGGCTATGCCCACAAAATACGTATTGCAGAACGATGGCAGCTTTTCAAGCAATCTCTCAAATTCTTCCTTACGGTCAGACATTATTACCCTCCAGATCCGCATGATTTCTTATGTAATGGAACAGCACCTGCTGTGCATAGCCTGCATGATGCGGAAATTTCTGTTCCGCCAGCCTTTCAAGCATCTTCACGGACACATGCTTCGGATCCTCTCCCTGTGCATACAGCTCACACATTACCTTTTTGACCCATGTGTCTATCGGGAATGCATTCTCATTGCCGACCGAAAACAAAAGTATGCAGTCCGCAACCTTAGCACCGACGCCGTGCAATGTCATAAGCTTTTTTCTTGCCTCGTATCTCGGAAGTTCTTTAAGATCATCCCCCGAAAAACTGCCGCTTGCAAAGGCAACAGCGGTACGTTTTATGTATTCATCCCTATACCC
>CAYOGO010000014.1:0-13194 GCA_964403405.1 uncultured Lachnospiraceae bacterium
TTCTTTTAACATAGGTCCTCCCTGTTAATTTCTTTCTTCTTTACTATATTCAAAGCTCTGCTGTTTTGCAGTTCTCTGGATTTCAAAAGCCAATTCTTCGTTCTTTGCCTCTGCAATATTTGCATTATTCTTTTTCTTACCCTTTGCCTGGTACATATTTATAGCTAGCAACAAAACAAATATTGCGACAAACATTATCGTTGAAAGTGCATTCAATCTGGGATCCAATCCCTTTTTCAATACCGTGGAATAAATAAACGACGGCAGATTTTGTACTGAATCTCCGGATGTATAATAGCTTATTACAAAATCGTCTATCGAGAGAGTGAGCGAAAGAACAAATCCGCTGACTATTCCAGGCATTATCTCGGGCACTATTACCTTTATCAGTGCCTGCACAGGTGTTGCACCAAGGTCCTGTGCCGCCTCATACTTTGAAAAATTCACCTGTCTGAGCTTAGGCATAACAGCAAATATCACGTACGGTATACAGAACACCACATGGGATATAAGCATTGTTAAAAATCCTCTTTTTACATTTGCAAATATAAAAAGTATCATGAGAGACAAGCCCGTTATTATGTCCGGATTTACCACCGGAAGGTTTGTTATGTTCGTAATTATCGATTTTGATATTTTTCCGTACCCCTGAAGGCCTATCGATGTTATCGTTCCCACAAATGTAGCTATTAATGCGGCAAGCACTGCAACTATGATAGTACACCACAGCGGTCCGAATACCTCATCCCATTCAAACAACTGCTCATACCATTTGAATGAAAATCCTGTCCAGCTTCCTATCTGCTTTGATTCATTAAATGAGAACACCACTATCACTATTATAGGAGTGTATAAAAGAAGTAATATCAATGCCAAATACAACTTTTGAAAGGGCTTCTGTAATAATTTTTTCACATCAATGTACCCCCTTCATGATCTTTATCATACCTGTTGAGTATGGATGTCGATATCAAAACTATCGCCAACAGCACCAGCGAAATCGCACCGCCGCTGTGCCAATCGTAAAATGACGATATTATTACCTCCAATTTGCTGCCGATCACCGGATAATCACGACCTGCAAGCACTGTGGATACCGTAAATGTCGACACCGCCGGCATGAATACCATAAGTATACCTGACATAACGCCCGGCAGGCTCAACGGAAATACGACCTTGCGTAAAACATTCACCTTATTTGCTCCCAGATCCTGTGCCGCCTCTATAACTCTCGGATTTATCTTACACAAAACATTATATATCGGCAATATCATAAACGGCAGAAAATCATACACCAGACCGAATATAACCGTATAATCCTTGAGGTCATCTCTCCTTATCCAATCCTGCAGCCATGAAATATCCTCAAAAATACTTCTTAATGCATATGTTTTTATAAGCGAATTCAACCACATAGGTATTATGAACAAAAACAAAAGCATTGGCTTATTTGCAAAATGCTTGCCCGAAAGTATCAACGCCACGGGGTACGCAAGAACAAGGCATATCACCGTGCTTATTGCCGCCAGCTTGAGTGAATTACCCAAGGGCTTCAATATTTCGGGTGAAAATACGTTTTTCATGTTTTCAAGAGAAAAAACGATCGTCCCGTCGTCCAGTTCTACGGTAAAAGCATAATACCCTATCAAAAGGAGCGGTATTACTATAAAAATGCACATCCACACAATGTACGGGACTGCAAGCCATTTCTTTTTCATTTACAGCACGACCTTTCGTTCAGGATTTTTTCATGATGTGGATATTATCCGGTATTACTCTCATGCCGATATTGCTTCCCTCGGGACTCAACACAGTGCTGTGAATGAGCCATGTGTTGCCGTCATTACCGTCAACTATCATTTCGTAATGCACACCCTTGAATATCGCTGTCCTTACTTTTCCGCATATTACATTATCACTCGGCTCGCAAACCTCAACATCCTCGGGTCTGATAACTACATCAACGGGCTCGTCCTTGCCAAAGCCGCCGTCAACGCACTTGAATCTGTGACCGCCGTACTCAACATCAAAGTCATTGTGCATTATTCCGTCAACGATATTGCTCTCGCCTATGAATTTTGCGACAAACGCATTGTTTGGCTCATTGTATATATCGACCGGTGAGCCGTACTGCTGAACTATACCATCCTTCATTACAACTATATTATCGGACATCGTAAGTGCTTCTTCCTGATCGTGAGTAACATAAATAAAAGAAATACCAAGCCTCTTCTGCATTGCCTTAAGCTCAAGCTGCATGCTCTGACGCATTTTGAGATCCAATGCACCCAAGGGCTCATCCAACAAAAGCAACGCAGGCTCGTTTACAACTGCTCTTGCTATCGCAACTCTCTGCTGCTGACCGCCTGACAAAGCACCGACATCTCTGTTCTCATAGCCCGAAAGATTTACCATTTTCAGTACATTTGTAACCTTTGACTTTATTTCGTCCTTTTTTACGCCTTTTATTTTAAGTCCAAATGCTATATTGTCAAAAACATTCATGTGCGTAAACAACGCATAGCTCTGAAAAACGGTGTTGAGATTTCTCTTGTGCGGCGGAATGTCGTTTATTCTTTTTCCCTCAAAATACACATTACCCGACGTTGCATTTTGAAATCCGGCAATTATTCTGAGTGTTGTGGTCTTTCCGCAACCTGACGGGCCCAAAAGAGTAAGGAATTCGTTATGTTTAACCGCAAGATTAAGATTATCAAGAACAGTAAATCCATCCTCGTATGTTTTTGTTACATTTTCCAATCTGATAATATCGTTATCCATTTTGTTGATCCTCTTCAGTTAATAATACGACGTTCAAAAGCTGGGCGGCGTCGAAACCCATATAAATTTCAAAGGTCTTTTATGCGTATTTTCCACATAATGCGGCTTTTCGGCAGCAAAATAAAAGGACATATTCTTTTTGACCGTATAGCATCTGTCGCCTATGTGCAGATCTGCAATACCCTCAAGCACGTATCCCCATTCTTCGCCTGCATGCGGATTTTCTATTGAGGTCCTTGCACCCACGTCCAATTCAATGAGTATCGGCTCCATGTCATTCCTCTGAGAATCAGGCACGAGCCACGTTATCCTTACGTCGCCGTTATCATTTACGAACATGTCATTTTCTTCAAAAACGATCTGCCTTGAAGGCTCATTTGAGAAAAACTCACCCAAGGTCGTACCCAAGCATTGCAGAATGTCGGCAAGCGTCGCGATGGATGGTGACGTGACCTCGGTTTCAAGCTGGGAAATATAGCCCTTTGATAATTCAGTCCTGTCCGCAAGCTCCTGTTGTGTCAGGCCGTTTTTTACACGCAGATCCTTTATCTTTGCGCCAAGCTCCATAATTCTACCCTCTTTCGGTTGCAAGGTATAACGCTGTATGTCATATACTAAACCCAAAGTTTAATTATACCTGCCTTTTGCTCTACAATCACTAAACACGAAGTTTAGTAATTGCTAAACACAGTGCATATTATATATTTTTTTTTTCGTTTTGTCAATATCAAATTTATTAAAAATCGCCTTTTTTATAAAAAATTTAATCAAATTTCGTCTTTTTTTGTTATTTTTTATTAAAAAAGCATATTTTTTGTTCAAAAATACGTACCATATCCAAAAAACATTAATTTGACCGTGTTTTTTATCTCGTCAGAGCGGTACAAAATATCAAAAAAATGGCATAAAACAAGAGCCGTGCACACTCACACGGCTCCTCATCGACCTCATAATATCAGTTGAACACGATCTCATCATTCAATCTTTTTGCTTTATCACATATCTTTTTGTAGAAATCGCTGTATTTATCGCTGTTTGTTTTTACATACTCAACTGCATCGCACGCCTGAACAAAAAGCTCACTGTCCCTCGGAAGCTCACCGAAACGGAATTGACCATTACCATGTTGTCTTAATCCGAAGTATTCGCCCTGACCCCTGAGCTTCATATCCTCCTCAGCGATCTTATATCCGTCATTTGTCCTTACGAGAGCCGAAAGTCTTTCCCTTGCCGTCTGCCCCTCGCTGTCCGAAATCAGTACGCAATATGACTGCTCTTTGCCTCTGCCAACTCTGCCTCTAAGCTGATGAAGCTGTGCCAGCCCGAATTTTTCGGCATCCTCTATCACCATTACCGTCGCATTCGGCACATTTATACCGACCTCTATAACGGTAGTAGATATCATGACATCTATCTCGCCTTTTGCAAAGGCATTCATTACCTTTTCCTTTTCATCAGGCTTCATTGAGCCGTAAAGCATACCTGTTTTAACCTCTTTCAGCTCATTTTCGGATAATTGCGTAAAGTATTTTTTCACAGACGCTTTGTTTTCATCGTCGTCATCTATCAATGGACATACTATATAAGCCTGCCTGCCGCTTTTTACCTGCTTCACGACAAATTTATATATTCTCTCCCTCATGACACCGTTTACTGCATATGTTTTTACGGGTATCCTATCCGGAGGCATTTCGTCTATCAGCGACACATCCAGATCACCGTATATCACCATTGAGAGAGTTCTCGGTATGGGAGTTGCCGTCAAAACGAGCATATTTACGGGTCGACCCTTGTTTTTCAGGCTTAATCTCTGCTTTACTCCGAACCTGTGCTGCTCATCCGTTATCACGAGCCCTACTTTTTCGGATACAACACTGTCCTCAAGCACCGCATGCGTTCCTATGAGGACATCCGTCCTACCATCGCAAAAATCCTGTATTGCCTGCTTCTTTTCCTTCTGCTTCATATTTCCCACAAGCAGTGCTTCGGATATATTTATATTTTTGAATATCTTTTTGAAGGATTCCTCATGCTGTCTTGCAAGCACCTCGGTAGGCACCATTATTATGGATTGCATGCCTGCGGATCTTGCCATAAGGCATGCCGCAAATGCAACAGCCGTTTTACCTGAGCCTACGTCGCCCTGCACTATCCTGTTCATCGGACGCTTGCTTTTCATATCCCGTGCAATATCGCAAACAGCCTTATCCTGTGCAGATGTAAGCTTGTACGGAAGCAATGACTTAAAGCTTTCCAAACACAGCTCATCCACATCAACGGATGCGTCACCAACATCACGCTTGTCTGCGGACAGCATTTGCCTCAAACGGAACATATAAAACTCTTCAAATATCAGTCTTCTGTTCCCTTTTATGCAATCCTCCTCATTTTTTGGGATATGTATGCTTTTAAGGGACTCTGTGTACCCCGGAATGAGATATTTTATTCTTATATCATAGGGAATAATATCGTCAGGATCATTTCCGACATATTCTATCGCATTTTTTATAAATTTTATCAATTCCAACTGCCCTATTCCCTGTATATTTTTATACACGGGCTCCAATACACCGTGTGTGTGATCTGCAGTAGATGAGAATTTTGGATTTACCGTCTGCCATATTCCGTTTTTTAATTCCAAATGGCATTTTATGCAATAGAGTTTGCCTTTTTCGAGCGAATTTACAATATATGGCTGATTGAACCACGTCAAAAGCACATCTCGTGATGAGGTCTTTATCCTCCATCGCACAAACATTCCGATGTTTTTTGCATATTGTCTTGTTGCACCGCCGTTGTACACGGCGTAAAAGACAACATTCCCCCCTTGATCTATCCGGTCGGGAGAATTAAAAAAATTGTAGTACTCATATCTTGATGGATAGTACTCCAGCAGATCACCGACAGTATATATATTGCAATCAGCAAATGCTTGTGCTTTTTTTTTGCCTACTCCCTTGAGCACGCTCACCTGATCTTTCGTTTTACTCATAATCCGATATTTCCAATGCTTTTATTCTTAAAAATTGTCTCATTAACACAAAATCGGCAGATAAAGCATACCTGCCGAAATTTGTTATGTTTTACAGTATTCTGTATTAATCGACCGAAACAAGAATATTATACACAGGCTGACCGCCGTTATAAACCTCAGCATCAACAAAATCAAAGGTCGTCTGAACAAAATCAGCCAATTCCTCCGCAAACTCCTGTGTTGTTCCCTCACCGTAATAAATAGTTACCAAAGAGCTGTCCTCAGTCACCATTTGAGTTATCATTTCCCTGGATACATCCATAAGATCCGCACCGGAAACCTTAAGCTTGTTCTTTATGAGTGCTATATAGTCACCCTCATGCACATCGATATCATCTATAACGGTATCTCTTACCGCATTTGTTATCTGACCGTAGGCAACGTTACTTATTATGTCATTAAATGAGTCAACGGTGTCATCTATGCCGTCATCGGGATTGTACATTATCATTGCGGAAATACACTGCTGAACACTCTTTGTGGGGATGATCCTCACATCATGTCCCTCGCAAAGATCCTTTGCCTTTTCTGCGGCAAGAATTATGTTTTTATTGTTCGGGAACACTATAACATGCTCGGCATTTGCTTTTTCGACAGCGTGAGCAATGTCCTCAATGCTCGGGTTCATCGTCTGACCGCCGCCGACTATTATATCTGCACCAAGGGACTTGAATATTTCCGTAATTCCGTCACCCATTGATATAACAACTATACCTATATCCTTCTTCGGCTCCGTCTGACCCCTTGCCTGTTTAAGTTCCTCGCTCTGCAAACGCATATTTTCTATCTTAACATCCTGCAGCACACCGTACTTAAACGCAAATGAGAGTATCTCAAGAGGAACATTTGTGTGGATGTGAGTTTTAACGACTCCGTCCTGATGGATAACGAGCATTGAATCGCCCTTTGGTTCAAACTCTGCCTTGAATATATCCTCTATGTTGGACGGGAAAATACTGTCGGATTCGTACACAAAAAACTCCGTACAATATGTAAATGTTATATTGTCGGCATCGTGATCATCCACAAAATCGTCAAAATTAACAGCTGTATTTACCTGCTTCTCCGCTGTTTTTTCGTACTCCTTGAGATCAAGCTTCTGCTCCTCCTGCAGAGCCATCTCAAAGCCTCTTATTATACAATAAAAGCCCATACCTCCTGAGTCAACAACACCTGCCTGCTTGAGCACAGGCAACATGTCCGGTGTGGAATCAAGAGCATTTTTTGCAGCCTTACATATTTCGTTGAAGAACACCTTGAAGTCCTTTGCCGTGCGCTTTAATTCAACGGCCTTTTTCGCCGTAAGACGTACAACAGTAAGTATCGTACCCTCCGACGGCTTCATTACTGCCTTATATGCATTATCCGCAGCCGATTGCAAAGCATCCGCAAAATCAACGATTTTTATCTCGCTCTTTGTTGATATTGATTTTGCAAAGCCTCTGAATATCTGTGAAAGAATAACGCCTGAGTTACCCCTTGCACCTTTCAACGCACCCGTTGATACGGCATTTACAATGTTTGCGACATTTATGTTGCTTACCTTTGCCGTTTCCTTTATTGCCGACTGCATAGTGAGCGACATGTTTGTACCTGTATCACCATCCGGAACGGGATAAACATTCAATTCGTTTATAAATGCTTTATTTTCTTCAAGATTACGTGCCGCACAAAAGAACATATCTTTGAGCAGCTCACCGTTTATACTGTTATAATTCAAAACAAAAATACCTTTTCAGACTAAAATTACAGTCTGACGCCTTCCACAAAAAACTTTATCCATGACACCTTTATACCTGTCATATTTTCAACCGTATAATTTACCGCACTGATAATATTATCTGCAACAGTATTTATAGCAATGCCGTATTTTACGATAACATGCATTGAGATCGTGACCTCGTTATCATCCACATCGACCGTTATACCCTTTGTTACGTTTTCTATACCCAGAAGCTCCGCAACATCGTCCGTTATTCTTCGTGCGGACATGCCCACTACACCATAGCTGTTCAACGCAACATTGCCTGCAATAGTAGCAATAACATCAGTGTTAATGTTTATAGCACCATTTTCATTTTCACGTATTACGTTCATATTGACCCCCCAAGATTATACTTTTTTGTTTGTATATATTTTACCTGCGTTTTTGAAAAAAATCAAGCAAATAAATACATGTTTTGTAAACTTTTTATTAAATTTACAGTGTTACACCATCCTTGAATATGGAAATCTCCTTATATCCGTTTATCTCGTTCTTTGTACGTACCCTTCCCGATGCAAGATCAAGCACATAATCAAAAAATTCCTTGCTCATTTTTTCCATAGGAACACCGTCAATAAGCTGACCTGCATTAAAATCTATCCAATTTGATTTTTTAGCTGCCAAAGCAGAATTTGTCGCAACCTTTACCGTCGGTACCGGTGAACCCAGAGGCGTTCCTCTTCCCGTTGTGAACAATATCAAATGCACGCCCGAAGCCGCAAGCGCAGTACATGCAACTATATCATTTCCCGGTCCCGTTAAAAGGTTAAGACCAGCCTTATGTGCCTTTTCGCCGTATGAAAGCACGTCTCTTACAACTCCGGATCCTCCCTTTTGCGTGCAGCCGAGTGATTTGTCCTCAAGGGTCGTAATTCCTCCCTTTTTGTTTCCCGGAGACGGATTTTCGTAAATATTCTGCTCATATCTCGTGAAATATAACTTAAAATTGTTTATCATGGATACGGTTCTCTCAAATACGTCCTCGTTTTCGGCTCTGTTCATGAGTATTGTTTCGGCACCGAACATTTCCGGAACCTCAGATAAAACAGTCGTTCCCGAGCACGCACAGAGCATATCAGAAAACTTGCCCAAAAGAGGATTTGCCGTAATACCGGAAAAGCCGTCCGAACCACCACACTTAAGACCGACCTTGAGCTTTGATGCAGCCACCTGCTGACGCTTAAATCCTGATGCATAATCTATAAGCTGAGATATAAGCTTCAGACCCTCCTCAATTTCATCCTCAACATTCTGAGTTACGAGAAATTTTACTCTGTCCTTATCATACTCGCCGAGAACGGGCAAAAAGCTCTCCAGATTGTTGTTTTCGCACCCGAGACTCAAAACAAGCACGCCGCCTGCATTGGGATGATGAATAAGTCCCGAAAGTATTTTTTGAGTATTTTCATGATCCTCACCGAGCTGTGAGCAGCCGTACGGATGAGTATAACAGAATACACCGTCAACCTTCGAAATATTTTCAAGCTCCTGTGCTTTTTTTGCCAAAAGCTCCGCCGTCTTGTTTACGCAACCGACCGTGTTTATTATCCATATTTCGTTTCTTATTCCAACTTCACCGTTTGAGCGTATATATCCATCAAAATTTGCTTTTATCGGCTCAGTTTCGACAATGGGTGTCGGCTCGTATTTATATTCGAGCAGACCGTCAAGATTTGTCTTCACATTATGCGTATGTACCCATGCACCGCAATTTATGTCACAGGTTGCGTGACCTATTGCAAAGCCATATTTTATTACATTTTCGCCCTTTGCTATGTTTTTCAATGCGAACTTATGTCCGCATGCAATATCCTCACAAAGAGTATATTCTGCCTGCTCGTATTCAAAAGTCTCTCCCTTTGCCATGTCATGCAGTGCAACGGCAACATTATCGTTTTTGTCTATCTGCAAATACTTTTTCATTTTATATTCCCTTCAGATCAGATCCAACATGGCATTTCTTGCACCCATGTTATTTATGTTGTTATAGTATTCTACAACTGCAGCCGTAAATCCTTCGATCCTTGTGAGATCCTCGCCCCAGAAGCTCTCATTTGAGAGAATACTTCCTATAAGCTCATTTTCATCCCCTGTTTCCTCATATTTCTTGTACTGCTCCGCAAAGAATTCAATAACCTCGGGTTTATCGCAAATGTCATACATTTTTCCGTTGATATCACCCATGAGTTTTGAATCCTTTATCTGTGTGCCCTTGTAAAATCTTATGAGTGCCGCCAAAGCAAATATCGTTCTTACAGGCAATTTTGAATATCTTTCGATATAGCCCTTTACAGAAGGCAGAACTCTTACCTTGTATTTTGACACGGAATTAAGACTTATGCTCAAAAGCATATGCTTTATGAACGGATTTGCAAATCTTTCAAGCACAGCCTCTGCAAATGATATTTTTTCTTCCTCGGGAAGATCAAATGTAGGTATTATTTCATCAAAGATACCCTTTTTCATAAATTCACTTACATCATTGTCATTCATGCATTCTCCGACTGTTTCAAGCCCTGCAAGATATGCTCCTAACACTGTCATTGTATGTGCGCCGTTGAGAATCCTTACTTTTCTTGTACGGTACGGCTCCATATTATCCGTCCAGAGCACATTGAGCCCTGCTTTATGGAAGGGAATCTCATCTGCGTACTTTTTGTTGCCCTCTATTACCCAAAAATGGAATATTTCACCCGTATCAACAGCATTATCCTTGTATCCCTGCTCGGATGTAATATTTTCTATCTCATCTTTGGGATATCCCGGAACTATTCTGTCAACGAGAGTATTCATAAATGGACAAGCATTCTCTATCCAGATCTTGAAATCCTCACCAAAATTCCAAAGCTCTGCATAATTCATTATGCATTTTTTGAGATTGTCACCATTTCTGTCTATCAATTCGCAGGGTATTATAACAAGACCCTTGGTTTCATCTCCGTTAAAAGCATTATATCTTGCATAAAGCAATGAGGTAAGCTTTGCAGGATATGTTTTTTGGCAAGAATTCGGTGTAAACTCCTCCTCCTTGTATTCAATACCCGCCTCCGTTGTGTTTGATATTACAAACCTGAGGTCATTGCTTACGGCGTATTCCAATGTTTTGTTCCAATCAGAATACGGATTTACACACTCCTTTATTGAAGTTATTATCTCTTTTTTTACCTTGACCTCGCCGTTTTCTATACCTCTCAGATAAAGAGTGTACAATCCGTCCTGCATATTTATCATTTCGGACATTCCCTTTTCAAGCGGCTGTACAACGACCACCTTACCGTTAAACAGACCATCGCTGTTTATTTTATTTATCATCCAATCAACAAATGCCCTTAGAAAATTGCCTTCGCCGAACTGCATTACCTTTACGGGCATATCCTCAAGCGTTCCCACTTTTATATCTTTGCTTATATTTGCATTTTCTATATATTTTTTAGTTAAAAGCTCCATTTTTTGACCTTCTTTTATTTATTTCAGCGTTACAATGGTGACACCCGTATCACCCTCGCCGTATTTACCTATTCTGAATTTTTCGCAATGTTTGTGCTTCCTCAAGTATTCATGAACGGCAGCTCTCAATGCTCCCGTGCCCTTACCGTGAAGTATTGTTATCTCGCTCATGCCTGCCATTATTGCGGAATCTATATATCTGTCTATCTCTATATATGCGTCCTCCGCCGTGAGACCCCTCAAGTCAAGCGTTGAAGAAAAATTTGTCGCCTTAATATCTATTTTTTTGTGCTCGGATATATTTGTTTTTTTAGTATTCTTTTCTTCTTCCTTAACAGGCTCAAGCTCAGATATTTTTGCCTTGAGCTTCATTATACCCACCTGCAAAAGAACCTCATCACCCGATATACTCAAAACAGTGCCGTTATTTGCAAGATGCCCCACATAAACAGTCATTCCCGGGCGTATTTCATTTGCCTTTATGACATTTCTTTGTGCAGCCTTCTTTTTTATCTCGTATTCCTTTTTCTTATCGTCGAGGCGTTTTTTTGAATTTTCTATAAGCTCATTTTTATCCTTACCGTTCAATGCTCCGGACGCGTATCTGAGCTCCTTGATTATATCTCTTGCCTCATTTTCAGCCTCTGCCAATATCTGCTGAGCCTTAAGCTTTGCCTTTTCTATTTCTTCATTGCGTTTTTGTGCTATCTGAGCCGTTTTTTCTTCATAATGCCTCTTAAGCAACTCTGCCTCGACTTTGGTCCTCTCGGCATCACTTAGAGCCTTTTGTGCCATGAGATTGTTGTGCTCTATATCCGCGATCAGTCTGTTTACATTGAGCTCATCCTTATTCATGGTGTTCTGTGCTGATATTACTACCGATTCTGGAAGTCCCAGCTTTTTTGATATTTCAAGGGCATTACTCTTGCCAGGTATACCCACAACAAGTTTGTAGGTAGGTCTCAATGTTTCCGTATCAAACTCCATTGAGGCATTCTCCATACCCTCTGTTTCAAATGCAAATGTTTTTAACTCACTGTAATGAGTCGTTGCAAATGTAAGCACATTATGGCCTGATATTTCCGAAAGAATAGCTCTTGCCAGTGCACTTCCCTCAACTGGATCCGTGCCCGTACAAAGCTCATCAAAGAGCACCATTGAATTATCCTTTAGATTTTTTATTATCGATATTACATTCGTCATGTGGGACGAAAATGTGCTCAAATTTTGTTCTATTGCCTGCTCGTCACCTATGTCACATACGACATCCTCAAAAATACCCATTGTTACACCGCTTGCAGGCAAAAAAAATCCGCTTTGGCAAAGCAATATAAAAAGCCCTACGGTTTTTAAGCTTACCGTTTTACCACCCGTATTGGGTCCCGTAATTATAAGTGTCTTGAAATCATGTCCCAAAGAAACATCTATCGGTACGCATGATTCCCTGTTCAGCAGCGGATGTCTTCCCTTTGAGATATTTATGCAGAGATCATCGCAAATTTCAGGTTTTACACAGTCATAAGAATTGCAAAATCTCGCTTTTGCAAAAAGTACGTCAAGTATTTCAAGCGTATTCTGATTATCCGAAACATCACGACCGCATGCCTTTACCGATCTGCTCAATTCGGCAAGGATGCGTTCTATCTCATGCTTTTCATCCGCCTCAAGCCTTGCAATATCATTTTTTGCAGATACCACCTCGGATGGTTCTATGAAGACCGTTGACCCTGTTGAGGACTGATCGTGGATTATACCCGGTATCATGCTTCTAAATTCAGATTTTACGGGAACAACAAACCTGCCGTTTCTCTCTGTTACTATTGCCTCCTGAAGATACTTGGACACATTCTGTGATCTTATCAGTTTTTCGAGTGTCGTTCGTATATTTTCATTTAGCCTTCTTAATGAGCGTCTTATCTGTCTCAGCTCATCACTTGCACCGTCTGATACTTCCGCTTCGGACGTTATTGCATTACCTATTTCATTGATGAGTGTTTTGCAATTATATATATTTTCCGCCGTGTCCCTCAAAAAAGGAAGACTTTTTGTTGTTTCGCAATCGAGTATCGTGTTTTTTGCATTTACCGCCGCCTTACATACCATCTGAACTTCAAGTAATTCATCGGGACGCAAAGCGCCTCCCATTCCTGCTTTATCAATACAATGC
>CAYOGO010000015.1:0-12700 GCA_964403405.1 uncultured Lachnospiraceae bacterium
GATGAGTATAACGGAACGTATCCGTAAATCCGTTTGAAAGCAATCGTGTCATTTTATCTCGCTCCTCATTTGTAAAGCCTGCGTTACCTACATTTGTCTTTGGATTTTTGAGATCTATCTCATTATGGGCAACATTGAGGTCTCCGCAATATATAACGGGCTTTACTTTATCCAGCTCAGAGAGATAATCACGCATATCATCCTCAAACTCCATGCGATAATCAAGCCTCGTAAGCTCACGCTGTGCATTGGGAACATATGCTCCGACAAAATAAAAATCCTCATATTCAAGAGTTATTACTCTGCCCTCGTCGTTATGCTTATCATTTATTCCGTATGCAACAGACAACGGCTCACGCCTTGTAAACACAGCCGTACCTGAATATCCCTTTTTATTTGCACTGAACCAATACGAATTATACCCCTCGGGCGAAAAATCAGCTTGCCCCGGCTGCATTTTAGTCTCCTGTATACAAAAAATATCTGCATTTGCATTTGCAAAAAAATCCTCAAAGCCCTTTGTCAAGGCGGCTCTGAATCCGTTAACATTCCATGATACTAATTTCATAATTTGCCCTTTTCCTAATTAAAGAATGTCTTCCATAGTGGTCTTAAGCGGAACAAGTCCGCATTTTTGGTAAAATCTCATGGCACCGTCATTCAGTGCCCAAACATTCAGCGTTATATGATAGCACCCATTCTCCCTTGCAATCTCACGTACATAATTATATATCTCGGTGCCGATATGCTTGCCCCTTTTGTTCTCAAGCACGCAAATATCGTCGATATACATCGTCTTTATCGGCACCAGATTATCATTTTCGGCATACTCGTAAATGCAAAAGGCATAGCCAACCACCTCTTGTGCATCCAGAGCCACATATATGGGTCTTGCATCGTCATTGATTATCGTCAGCAGCTCATCATCCGTATACTTTTTTCTTCCGTAAATAAATATATCGCTTCTTCCGTCGGCGTGAACATTATTCACCTGATACAGCAATGTGTTTATGCCTTCAATGTCGTTTTTTTCAGCTCTTCTTATCAGCATACACATCCCTCTTTTTTCGGTTCTCCGAATACCACAAGCTTATGCATTGCTCTTGTGCACACAGTATAATACAGCCGTTTCTCGCTTTCAAGCCAATAATTTTGTGCATCGTACACTATAACGACGTCAAACTCCAGACCCTTTGACATATACGACGGTATAACGACTGCACCTGAGCTGTATGAGTCGTTATCATCCAGCACAAGGGCTATGTTTATTTCTTCATCAAAGCCCCTTATTTTTGAATACAGTTCCTGCGTTGTGTCCGCATTTTTGCATATTATTCCTATCGAATGGTAGCCTCTGTCCATTGACTGCCTTACACAGTTTTTGATGGCACTAATCCTTTGCTCCTCAGGCAGATCATTATGCACCTCTACGGGATCACCGGATCTGTCCATGTACTCAACGTCCGATTCTGATATTATATTATTTGCAAATGCAGTTATCTCCCTTGTGGAACGGTAGCTCTTCGTCAACTTGAACACATCAGCCGTTCTGTCAAGGCACTTTGACAAAACATCTTCATTATATAATTGGGCAGTACTGTCGATCGTCTGATTTATATCTCCCACAAGAGTGATCGACGCCTTGTCAAATATCCTTTGCAGTATATAAATGCCCGTCGGTGATATATCCTGAAATTCGTCTATAAATATAAATTTTATAGTATTGCCCGGTTGCAGACGCTGACCATCCACAATGCATCTGATAAACAGCAACGGGAAAAGGTCCTCACGGTTGAGATTATGCCTATTGTAATACTCATTCGGGTCTATCATCTGCTTGAACTCATCAAAAGAAATATCTGTCAGATCCGTTATCGTGTCATAAAATTTCTTTGATTTGAACATATTTGCATACAGCGTCACTGTATTGACACTAAACATGTTGTTTATTTTTGAACGTATGGAAGAAAACTCATTATTGATCGTTGTGTTTACTATTTCCTCTATCTCCCAATCAAACAGATCCCCGTTATCCTCGGCTATCTCCTTTTTACGCCTTGCTATTATCTCATCAAGAACTGCATACACCTTGGCAGAAATTCTTTTTAATCTCTGTGAATAGCTCATTCCTGCCCAATCATGATAGTAGAGCCTTGATATTTCATCAGCAGTGATGAGCGTTTGTCCCATATACTCCACATCCTTGGGCTTAAAATCGTTTGAGTCAACAAACTTGGCATAACGCTTAAGAATTTCAAGAAATGTGACACTATTTTTGAATTTTGCCTGCTTATACCTCAAGCCATCCTTTGATGTAGGATCACTTATCATCCTTTCCATGAGCTCACAGTGTCCCGTAACGGAAAAATCCTTGAGCAAGGAAGCAAACAGATCCGTAATCGTTTTTATTCCGACATTTGCTTCTCCCAGATCCGGCAATACCTCGGAAATATAATCCATAAAAATACTGTTTGGAGAAAGAACGAGCATATTTTCTGCTTTTATTGAGTCCCTGTGTTTGTACAAGAGGTATGCAGCCCTGTGCATTGCAACCGATGTCTTTCCGCTGCCTGCAGGTCCGAATATTACAAGATGCTTTGCAGAGCTTTTGCGGATAGCCTCATTCTGCTCCTTTTGAATGCTCTTTACTATATGACCCATCTTTTTATCTCTGCTTTCGGAGAGCAATTTGCAGAGCAGCTCATCTTCTATGAGTATATCCGTATCGAAGGCAAAATTAAGCTTGTTTTTTGTTATGCCGAACTGCCTCTTTGAAAGCAGCTCACCCTCTATCACTCCTGCCGGGCAGTCATACTTACATTTACCCGTTTCATACTGATAGTACAATGAACATATCGGTGCACGCCAATCAAGCACAAAGAAATCATCATCCTCGTTTTTCAAGCTGGCAATCCCCACGTAATACGTTTCCGATTGAGTCTCATCCTCCTCCAGAAACTTTATTTTACCGAAATATGCAGAATTTTCCATTTGTGCAAGCACTCTCAGCCTTGCATTTACGGTATTATAGTCCCTTTCCTCCGCCTCAACGATGTCATTATACTTATATATTTCAGTTATCTGATCCCAATCGGCACCACCATTGAGCGTCGGAACGTCCTCTCTGAAGTCCTTATTTATATTGACTATGCTTTTGAATTTATTCTTTATGCTTTCCTTTAACTCGTCCGTTTCCTTTAAGATGAGATCGTACGAATAATTAAGATGTTCCTGTTCTTTGCTAAATTCCTGTTCTGTCAGTGCCATGATTATTCCCTATCGTTACCGTCATTTTGAATATTGTCGTATTTATACTGCTCTTCCTCAAGCTTTTTGCGGAACTCGTCCGCACTTTGCGATATTGTGTGGTCCTTTACCTCAACAAACCTTGCACGGTGATAGCCTATATACATTGCTATCGGCGGCACCACGCACGGCAAAAGCATCAATTCCGGCATAAGCAACGGAAAAGCATTAAACAGTATCGTAAACGGGCTGAGCAAGAACTTTGCGATCAGATTCGCCGGGTTCAATTCATTTGGTGTCGTCAGACCCATATTCACCCTTATTGCAATAAGCACACATATCACCTGCGATGCAAATATCGGTATCATTGCAAGATATATTCTTCTTTTGTCATATTTATCCGCAACAGAGTGGCGATAACCGTCGTTATACGCAATATGTCCGTAGTACAGCACAACAAGCGGCAGCATCACCGTCTGAATAACTGAGCCGCTCAAAAAGTCAGCAGCATTTTTATTCTCCAGACCCATTATTATGCTCACTATAAAATGCATTGCCAACAATATAAAGCTCGTAAACAGGTTTGCAACTACATATTTTAGTCCTAAAAGCAGAGAATTTCTTATATCCCGTGATGAAAGCTCCGTTTGCTGTTTTTTGTCCATATCAATACCCCCAATTATTTGCATACAGTACATTATAGCATATTTGTGAGTAAATTACAATATTTTTTTTGAAAAGCCGGGATAACAACGCATAAAAAACAAAAAATTCCGTAATCGGAATTTACGGAATGACCTGATGTTGCTGACAAGAGCGGTAATATATCCATTTGCCGCTGTATATTTTGGTATTTATTGTTCTAATTTATTTGTTTTTCTATCCTATAAAATTACACCATTCTCAAACATCCATTCAATCAATTTCCACGCAATGAAAAGCCCCATTGCTATTACTATCAATTTTGCAAAAATTTCAATCGTTTTCATTTTTTCTTCCTTTTGAACAAACATTAACGAATGTCGTGGTTTTTCTATCCTATAAAATTACACCATTCTCAAACTTAAGAGGTGATTTTATGTTTGATACTATAGTTTTTCTATCCTATAAAATTACACCATTCTCAAACCCAACATGGTATGACCCGTTCCTTCGTGTGGTTTTTCTATCCTATAAAATTACACCATTCTCAAACCCTTGAGTATGAGAGAAATGTAGAAAATAGTTTTTCTATCCTATAAAATTACACCATTCTCAAACATACAGGAGCTTATTTATGATTACTATTGTGTTTTTCTATCCTATAAAATTACACCATTCTCAAACTGTCTTTTTGCGTTCAATCTCTTGCTTCACAGTTTTTCTATCCTATAAAATTACACCATTCTCAAACACGGTGTAAAATAATAATCGCCGTTTCGCTGTTTTTCTATCCTATAAAATTACACCATTCTCAAACATATCACAGTTTTTATTTTTTGTCAAGTGCGTTTTTCTATCCTATAAAATTACACCATTCTCAAACGAAAATATTACATTACATTGTACCTAAAAGTTTTTCTATCCTATAAAATTACACCATTCTCAAACGGGTGATTCATTACCCTATATCCGAAATGGTTTTTCTATCCTATAAAATTACACCATTCTCAAACGTCAAGCCCTTTTTTCATTTTTTTGATTTTGTTTTTCTATCCTATAAAATTACACCATTCTCAAACTTAAACCATTGAATAATATCGCTAACTATTGTTTTTCTATCCTATAAAATTACACCATTCTCAAACGGGTGCAAAAAGTTTTGAGTTTTTGCACTGTTTTTCTATCCTATAAAATTACACCATTCTCAAACTTGGGATAGGCTCAAAGAACAAGATTTTAAGTTTTTCTATCCTATAAAATTACACCATTCTCAAACCAAATGTCATTTTCACTTCATCCTTTCTTTGTTTTTCTATCCTATAAAATTACACCATTCTCAAACATGTCGATAAAGGCTATCAAAACGATGTCAGTTTTTCTATCCTATAAAATTACACCATTCTCAAACTGTTTTATAGGGGAAAATTATATTTTATTGTTTTTCTATCCTATAAAATTACACCATTCTCAAACTGTGGTTTTCATGTTATCTCCCTTTCTGAGGTTTTTCTATCCTATAAAATTACACCATTCTCAAACACGCGACAAACATTAACGAATGTACGCAGGGTTTTTCTATCCTATAAAATTACACCATTCTCAAACTACCGTTTGTTCTGTTTTATCGGGAAAAAGTTTTTCTATCCTATAAAATTACACCATTCTCAAACCTCAAATGCGACACGCAAATGAATATCCGAGAAAAACCACTATGAAAGGTTTTGGTGATTTTACAGGATACTCCGCATTAAATGCGAAGAAACAACTACATGCTAATTCTATCATAAAAAACGTCGCATGTCAATCTTTTTTTGCAAAAATGCCATGACATGCGACATTTTTCAGATCTCACACAGATCTTTGTCGATTATAAGCTGTGGAACGTTTTCTATTTTTTCTCTTGCCGTACTTTCAAGCATCAGCACCCTCAGCTGCTTACGCTCAACAGCCTGCACAAGCTCACGTATCTCATCATCTGCAAAATAGCTTCTTATATTGACCGTGATAAAAAGCTTTTGTTTGTCAACATCTGCAATAAACGACATATAATCAAGTATTTTTTCTATCTCCGAAACAGTATCATCCGCAACAGTTACCGATACAGCTTTAATGATCGATGACATACTCATTTTTTTGCATTCAACATCAAACGGCAGATCAAAGCTGAGATCATTCATATACCTTTCAATATCCGTAAGCATTTGGGATGTTTTCAAAAAATGGCTCTCATCCATTGCCGTCTTTTCCATTATTGATGTTATTTTTGATATAACAGACTTGCTGTTCATATCAAACGGTGCAAAGCTTTCAATAATGTCCGCATTTTTGCTTATCGAAATTGGAGCGTTGTTTTTGGATAGAATTATATCACCCTCCTCGCCATCCACCTGCCTGTAAATATTCTCAAGCAATGTTCTGAACAAGTGCTGATTTTCTATTGCAAGTAAAAACACTTTTCCCTGTCCAATTTCAATAAGCGTATTAAAATATGTACTGAAAACTTTCAAAGTATCACCAGCCTTTCATCAGAGTCAATAACGTCGGACTCATTTTTGCCAACAATATATGACATCCCTGCAAATTGCTTTTCCGTTACAGTGAGTAATTGCACAACTCCGTTGTTAGGCTTTTCGGAGCGTATTACATTTTCGACCGATTTTTGCACATTTTGATTTAATACCATACGACAATATACCGACTCCTGCATCATGATAAATCCATTTTCAATAAGCATTTTACGAAATCTGCGATATTCACGGCGATCAGCCTCGGTTATGGTCGGCAGGTCAAAAAACACTATCATTCTCATAAAACGGTAACTCATAATTCCGCAAATTTGATAAGTGAGACATCAATATCGTTTATTGCGTCAAAAACACTCTTTGTGTATATTTTTATCGCATTCAATACCGTCTGCTCATAGCCGCTTACCTTAACCGTGGAATGCAGCATTGCAATAAGCTTATACTTTTCATCCTTTGTAAAATCGGTGGGAGCCATGCTTAACACCTCACGATCCACGATCACTCTGAACGGTTCCATCAGGTCGCATGACAGATTGTAGTGATTAAACATATTATCGTGAAATATTCCCATATGTGTAGAATACCCATTAAGTGTTACTTCACGGTTGAACGCTGAGAGTATAATGCCATATCCGTAATTGAGTGCGGCATTGAGCGGTCCCTCCTGACCACGGGAAAAGCCTTTGCCGAACAACGCATTAAAATACACCTTTGCAGCATGTCCCTCTCTGTTTGTTGTATCACCATATTGGATATGTGTGACATATTCCGCAAGCATCCCGGATTCGTCTGTTTTTCCCGTTTTTGCAAGCAGCGTTGCCTGATTACGTATCTTTTGAGATACTATTTCCGTCCATACCGTAAGCTTCTGATCATTTGTCCACATTGATTGCACTTTCAGCTTTCGTGAGCAGTCAAACGATCCGTTATACGGTTGCAGTTCACCGTACGGATTACGTTTTTCGTCACAAAAGATTATACGTACCTTTTTACGTGTAAGCTCGCTTAACAAGCATCCCGTCAGGGATACTGCAGGATCCTCGATTATCAGCACAGCCATTTCGTCGATCAATACTCTTTTGGTCTCTTCTCCTCGTACCACCATGTAGGCAAGACTGAGATCGAGCTTGCAGCGGCCGGATATTACAACAGTACGCCAGCTCATTGTTTTTGCCCATCCCGTGCAAGTATTTCAAGCAGGTTTTCAGATCGTTTTTCATGCAGGCCTGCCGGTGAACGGTGTATTATCCGCACATCGTGATATGATTTTGTCCAGTTGCTCATATTCGCACTTAAAACCAGTATTCCGCTCTTTTTTTCTTCAAGATTACCCTTTTCGTCCATTCTGCGCACATTACATCCCCCCGACCTGTTAGTTTTGAAATACAAGATCATATTTTTTAATACCTTCCATTGCTCATTTGCTGAGCTGTGTATAAATATATTCCTATCTTCAACCGCATCACCTCCTGGCATAGCTGTAAACGGTGCCTTACGTATTTTTCCCACAATACAGTCATATAAAGATATGTTTTCGGAACATGTTATTCCGTCATGCTCTTCATCCGGGATATAATCCTTATTCATTGCAGCTTTTCTGTCAACATTTTCGATCTTCTTTATATACTTTATCTGCTCATCGGAATAATACGGTGTTATCAAGGAACGGACTAAAACATTATTATTTGTTTTTCCCGAAATGCATACTTCCAGACCATCCAGTGAAAATATCGTATTTATTCTTATCGGGAATTTACCCAGGACAAGCTCAAATACATTCGTACCTGTTTCTTTACTGATATATTCCTTTGCAAAGATCTCATCCTCCTCAAATTTCTTCATATCAAGCACTGTTACAGGTAAAAGCGTCATTTCATTTTTCTTGCCCTTTTTATATTTCACTAATACATAGTATGCAACAGACGCGCTGTTATAGCCACCGTATTTTGCAGGATCGGAGCCTGTTTTCAGCGGAACGAGGTCGGCATTCTTTTTATAGCGTGTTTGATTAAATAATTCGCCTTTTTTCTTGTATTGATACTTAACAAGGTGTACCTGCTTTGTTGCCATGGCTTTGTTCACATTTGCAATATGCTTTGCCGGATCCCAAATAAGCTCTTTATCCTGTGTTCTGCGTTCCTTAGAAAAAATATTGACTACCTTTGTCCAATTTCTCAGATCATAATTTTTAAGATAGAATTTTTTTGTTATCATCTCATGATACATATTTCCGACCACTATATTGAGATATGCATCGTGTGCGTGGTGAGCATCATTTGCGGTACGGCTCTTTACAAGCTCATATTTCTTCGTGAATGCATTATGCTCTTCGTTTGTAAGCTTTTCTTTCTTCGTCTGGTAAACTATCTCACCGTAATCGTGCCTGAAATTGCTTACATTGTTCGCTTTGACGTACACTATATCTGTTTGCGGGTATTTTTCTTCTAAAAGGCTCGCAACGGCTTTTGTTGCCTGGGATGTAACATTTATCTGTCTGTTGATAAAGCCTTGTTTTTCATCATCCGTAAACTCGGTATTTCGCTTAAGTCGGTCATACTTAATATCGTTTATAAGCTTGTATTTGTGGAGATGCTCCCACAGGTCGTTTTGTCTGTACTGTGCCGGTATCGGATATATGTCCGTCTTGCTTCCGTTTTCATGAGAATGCACAAGGACCTTATTGTTATGTATACTGTCATCCTTTATGTATGCCTGCGGCCAGATATGGTCAATATTATACATATCACCGTTTGCAAGATCCTCTATTTCTATCTTTTTTCCGCAATACATGCATCTGCCCAGTTGTACGGTGTAAAGATAATATTTTTCACTCTGAAGCTTTCTATTGTCCCATTTCTCAATAGTCTTCAGTATATTGTCAACATCTGCTCGGTAGCTTTCGTTCTTTTCGACAGCCCTCAAAACCTCCTCAAGCTGGTCCTTTCTGGACTCCTTTACGTCGCCCTTTTCGCCCTTTGAACGGGTCATTTCAACAAATATTTTTTCCGGATATGCGCCCTTTGTCTTTATCACATCCTCCAAGACGTCAAATGTCCTCATGACAGACTTTCTGACACCTGCCGGAAGTCGCATATCATCCATTTTTTGGTTGATATCTTTTGGATGCTCACTGTAATAATCGTATACAGAGCCTTTTATTTTTTTCTTAAAATCATACCTATCACTTTCGATTATCTGCATGAGATTGTCATTTGTATTCCACATAAAATACAGTACAGTTCCTATCTCACCCGCCTGATCAGTACCTTCCATACCATTGAGCAGCTCTCTTGACAGCCTGCCGAATTCAGAATATTTAAATGAGGATATTTTATTCACATCCTCTTCACAAAGCTCAAAATGATCCCTTAACCACTGTTTTAAGCGTTTTGTGTCCGTCGTGCATGTTATTCTGTTTATTATTTCCTCGACATTGCTTTCGGTCAAAGCTCCCGATTCAAGCCATGGTGCAAAATCGATATACGGCTTTAATGATGATTTTATCGTTTTGTCTATGCCCGAAATAGAGGACCTCTTGCATCCCAAGTTTGAATACAAAAAATCATCTACCTTTTTGAATGTCACCTTTGCATTTTTCATAAAGACCTCGTTGTAAAGCCTTTGCTTTTTCTCTACACTCAACGGGACCTTATCTATTCTTATATTGTTTATTTCATTCAACACCTCGTATTTACAATACAAAAGTGAATTTTTAGGCAATACATATTTCCACGGGAGATACGTGCACTTATTTGTCATTTTGCGGATGAATTCATCCTCGCTCTTTTCCAGATCCACCATGTCATCAAAATTCCACGGATATATCTTGCCCTCCGCCTTACGCTCTATCCATGCAAATTTATTGTGATCCTGCAATTTTTCGTCCTTATACAACGGTCCGACATAATACGGTATCTTGAATTTGAATACGGACAATATTTTTTCGACAACTGTCCCATATTCATCCTTTTCTGTAAGAAACGGAAATACTTTTTCCGCATTTTCAAGTATTTGCTTTAGCTCCGCATAATAGAGTTGCTGCGGTATCAATCTGTTATCGGAATTGACCTGCTTTGGCATATATGCGTTCCTGCTTATACGATCCCTTATGCCGACTATGAGCTTTTGATCCTCCTCCGTAACATTTTTCAATCCTTTAAGAGTTGCTTCCACGTATTTGTAAAAATCCTCACGTGAAGCTCGTTTTGCATCTTGTTTTTTGTCATCAGAATAGGAATCAAAATTGGCAACATACGCAGAGTAGTTATGCTCACAGCCCTTTATGTCTTTGCCCACTCTGAACATTTTGCTGTATGTGCTGTCCGCACCCGTTCCCGTGCCGTACTTTTTCAATAAATACTTTAATTCATTTGCATCATTTTGATGTGTATCATATTCTTCAACCTTGGTCTGAGAAATATATGCTTTTCCCTTCAGCATTTTTGAGAGGGATGCAGAATCGTATATCTTCTCCATTATACGTACAAGATCCCCGTAATTACCCATTACAGGCAAATACTCTTCAATATCATCAGGGGAGGACAGGTATACCTCCGCTTTTTCAAGCTCAATATCAGTAAATGTCTTTTTAAGATCCACCTTACCGCCTGCAAAAAGCTTTATGAGTAATAGCCTTGAAATACTCGATCTTGTGCCATCATACTGTTCCTCATCATTTGTTTGCATTAAAAGGTCATTTGATTTGTTTATTCCCAAGCACTCTTTTAGTTTTTCTTCTTTTTTCTTTACACCTGTTTCTCTGTCCGATAAAATAGACTTTATATCTTCCGGATCTGCTTTCCACGGCAAGGGATAACCGTTATCAAAAAACCAGGTCTCAAATTCTTCATAAGAGCTCGTAATGTCCGTAAATATATTCGGGGCATCGCCATCCGCCTCCAACAAAAAATGACCCCTGTGTGATACCAACCACGCACATGCAGAATACAACTGTCTGATATCACAGTCCTCGGCACTTTCCATCAGGTCAACAATGAGATGGTGTATTGTTTTATGATCGTTGTCGTGGTATACATCGGTATATTTTTCTTTATCATCTGCCCACAATGCACTTTTATCCAAACGAATATAAAATTCGGGATCGACCTTGTATATCTCCCTTGCAAACAGTTCACGAATAAGCTGTATTCTTTGATGGCGACGTCTTATTCTGCGTCGTGACACTCTGAATCCGCGTCTGCTTGCAAGCAATGTTTCCTTTTCGTCTTCGTTGTCAAATAACATAACGCCCCACATCGGTTCAGCCTTGTATTTACACAAGGAATAATCTTTATCCGTTACCGCATAGCCCACAGAGTCCGTACCTATATCCAAACCTATGTAGTACTGCTCGGATTTCTTGCTTTTTTCTTGAAAACTACCGTTATTCATGTTGACAAATAGTCCTTTCTGTTGTATAATAGATGCATGAGTTTTTTATCCTATAAGCTTATGCTATGAGTTCAAATAAGAGGCGATCTTTAAGATCAAGTCGTAACCGTCGATTCATTTCGACTGCACATGGTGCGTAAATCAGCGTCTGCCGCAAGGTTGACGTTTTTTTATTTCTGTATAAATTGCCAATTTTCTGCCACGACCGCAAATTTTCTCTCCGCTTCGGTATCTCACAACAATTCTTTTTGTTTTATTCCACATATTGCATGACCGCATCAAATATCGTTTTCATACCTTTCTTGTTCGGATGAAAACCATCCACGGTTGAAAACTCGTTTATAACTCCTGCAATATCTATCAGCCTGCATCCGCACTCTCTTGCACAGGCTCTTATCTGCCTGCAATATTCACTTACGGGGTATTTGAAATGGCGTTTTGAATACGTATTTGTTCTAAGGCTCTGCATGCTTACGGGGATGGTAAAGCACCACAGCTCCGCATCGGGATAGTTTTTTTGAAGCTTCTTCAGCATCTCGGTGTATGAGTCACCAAATACGAGAGCCTTGGGATCCGTGCCGGCATCCGCACTCGGTGCGATGCCGTGCCCCCAATCATTTGTACCCGTAAATATCATAATTACGTCGGGCACGATACCGTTTTTATCAAGAGATGATGTCCGTTCATCGCTGCACGCATACGATTGTATTTCATATTCAGTCAGACAGCAGACTGTACTGCTCGAAAACGAATTATTAACCAGCAGCTCACCGCCAAGCCTCTCTATCACCTGCCCCCACCATGTATCCTCGGGAATATACACATTGCAGGCTGACTTACGCTCGCCGGCATAGTACGCAGCATAATACGGTACACTGTACCCCTCCAATGTACTG
>CAYOGO010000016.1:0-12415 GCA_964403405.1 uncultured Lachnospiraceae bacterium
TATTTCAACATAAATTGCGAAAAAAGCGAAGCTTTTTGGGAGAGCAATTTGTGTTATAATGTTCGCAGACAAAACGTAAACGTTTTTTGCGGACTCATCGTCCGCAGTGCTGTCGCACACGTCTGCTACGTTGAACCACGTCGCAAAATAAATACTATCTTTTTTACTTCGGCGGAAATTCAGCGGTCAAGGGCGTCGACTCCTGATTACGGCATGAAACAGAAATATCTTTATGGAGGATAATATGAAACACAGAGTTGGATTTATTGGCTTTGGCGATATGGGCGGAGGCTACCATTTTCAGGTAGCAAGGGACAGAAAAGATGTATGTGACGACCTTGCTCCTGTTGCGGTTTGCGATCTTCGTCCGGAAAGACGAGCTTTTGCAGAGGAAAACGGACTTAAGACATACGAGAATGTTGATGAATTCCTCAAGAACGATGAATTTGATATAGTCGTTGTTGCAACACCTAACAATCTTCATTGCGAAATGACATGTAAGGCATTGGAGGCCGGAAAGCATGTTATTTGCGAAAAGCCTGTTGTTCGCAGACAAAACGTAAACGTTTTTTGCGGACTCATCGTCCGCAGTGCTGTCGCACACGTCTGCTACGTTGAACCACGTCGCAAAATAAATACTATCTTTTTTACTTCGGCGGAAATTCAGCGGTCAAGGGCGTCGACTCCTGATTACGGCATGAAACAGAAATATCTTTATGGAGGATAATATGAAACACAGAGTTGGATTTATTGGCTTTGGCGATATGGGCGGAGGCTACCATTTTCAGGTAGCAAGGGACAGAAAAGATGTATGTGACGACCTTGCTCCTGTTGCGGTTTGCGATCTTCGTCCGGAAAGACGAGCTTTTGCAGAGGAAAACGGACTTAAGACATACGAGAATGTTGATGAATTCCTCAAGAACGATGAATTTGATATAGTCGTTGTTGCAACACCTAACAATCTTCATTGCGAAATGACATGTAAGGCATTGGAGGCCGGAAAGCATGTTATTTGCGAAAAGCCTGTTGCGATGTCGCTTGATGAGTTTGAAAAAATGGTGGAAACATCAAAGAGAACGGGCAAATATTTCTTCGTTCACCAGAACAGAAGATTTGACTGCGATTTTCTCATTGCAAAGCAAGCCTATGATACAGGCAGGATCGGCAGAATGAAGCACATTGATGCAACATTCTCAGGCGGATATATGTCGGGCTGGAGAACTCTCAAGAGTCACGGCGGCGGTATACTTTACGATTGGGGCGTACATCTCATCGATCAAATAGTATATCTTATGGGTGAAGACAGACCGGTAAGCGTTTATGCAGAGCTTAACAGCGATTTCCTCACGGAGGTCGATGATTATGCTGCTGTGAATATCAATTTTGCAAGCGGCGTAACAGCCAGAGTTCTTGTTTCCGGCGACGCTCTCGTGCCTACATACAGATGGTCATTCAGAGGAGATCTCGGTCAGATGTGGGTCGATTCCGGCTACCAGATCACGGGAACATTGAGATCGGGCTCAAAGCTTTTTGAGGAGCATATTGAAGTCGATGCGTATAACAGCACGGAGCATTACACGGTAGATACTGTCAAAATAAAAAAGGAAGGACTCGGAAGGATCACATATCCGGATGATGGCTTCAGCATTAAGCAGGATTGGGCTGAGCTTTATAAGCATATGCTTGATACTATCGATAATGACGCACCTATGTTTGTTAAGTATGACCAGGTAAGAGATGTACTTAAGGTAATAGATGCTGCACATAAGTCATCCGAAACAAAAACGGTAATTAAACTTTGATCATGTATCCCGTACTGTTGACAGGTACGGGATATTTATATAAAAACAATGGAGTGAAAAATGAAAGCAGTATATCAGGAGCAATATCGTCTCAGAACCTCTGATTTTGACCGTTGGAACAGAATATATCCGTCAACCGTGCTTGATCTGTTTCAGGATGTTGCAGGCAACCATGCAAGGGAGCTCGGCATTGCATTGGGGGAGGAGTCGGGAAGTGAGCTTATATGGGTGTTGGCAAAAACAAAGTATCAATGCATTTCCGACGGTGCTTGGGATAAGGAGGTCGTTGTCCGCACGTGGCCGCATAAGCCAAACGGAGTAAATTTTAGAAGGGATTACATGATAGAAAGCACAAACGGTGTTCCGTTGATAAAGGGAACGTCGGAATGGGTGGTGATACACGCCGCAAAACGCAAAATAGTGGTGCTGAAGAAGCTGTATCCGCTGGAGGAGTCCGAATTTTGCACGGAAAGTACGTTTGAGGGTAAGCTGCCGCGATTGAATATTACACAAATGGAGGATGAGGCGTATACAGTCCATCCGGGATCTACGGATATTGATGTAAATAACCATGTCAACAATACGAAGTACGCAAATTACGTGCTGAATGCAATAGATCCAACTAAGGATGATGTGATAGATACGTTCAGAATAGATTATCACAAGGAAATACTGTACGGTGACACCGTTGAGCTCAGAAAAAGGCAGGAGAACGGCGTTACATATACGGTGGGCAAGAGCTTATCGGGAGAAAGTCTGTTTACATGCGAGATAAAATGGAAGTGAGTTCAAAAATTATTTTAGCGTGTTTTTATAAAAATCCTTGCTTTTTACAGCTACATGTGGTAAAATATACGCAATAGTTTTTTTGAATCTGAATATAAGAGGAAGGTTTATATATGAGAATAGGATTACTTGGTTGCGGTATAGTAGGTTCCGGAGTGTATGACATTATTACCGAGGACCTCAGCCCGTTGGTCAAAGATTTTGAGATAGCGAAGGCATTGGTCAAGACCCCGGAGGAAATTGTTCGTCCGGATATGACTAACAATGCTGACGATATTTTTCTTGATGACAGTATAGATACTGTTGTTGAGGCAATGGGCGGCATACATCCGGCTTATGAGTTTATAACAAGGGCACTTGCATCAGGCAAAAACGTTGTAACCGCAAACAAGGCGGTCGTTGCCAAATATCTGAATGAATTTACGGAGCTTGCAAAGGCAAACGGCGTCAAGTTTATGTATGAAGCGAGTGTCGGCGGCGGTGTTCCGTGGATAAAGTCATTGAGGCAGGCAATGCGTATTGATGAGGTAACGCACATAGGCGGTATATTTAACGGAACGACTAATCTTATTTTGTCCGAAATGGAAGAAAAGGACCTCGGATTTGACGAATGCGTAAGAACTGCACAAAAAATGGGATATGCTGAAGCAGATCCGACGGTTGATATAGACGGTATCGACGTAAGAAACAAGCTCATAATAAGCACCTCCATTGCTGTTGGTAAGCAGGTGCTTGCCGAAGAAATAATGACGAATGGCATAAGAACGATCTCGGAGTGTGATCTGGAGTATTTTAAGCGCCTGGGCAAGAATATTCGCCTTTATGCGGAGGCTGTTATTGAGGATGGCAAATACTGCTGCAGGATAGAACCTTGTCTTTTTGACAGGGATGAGCCCGAAGCGGGAATAAAGCTGAATTATAATATATGCTCTCTTTACGGCAAAACGATAGGTACTCTTAAGTATATCGGACAGGGAGCGGGTAAATTCCCGACGGCAAATGCCATTGTGCAGGATCTGCTTGACATCGAGCGTAAGAATGATGCTCTCCCCGTGCTTGATTTTAACGGCAATGCAACATGTGATATGTCGAAGCTTGAGGGCAGCTATTACGTACGCTATGACAGTACGGCGGCAGCACAGGTCGAGAAGGTATTTGAGGATATTGATGTGACATCTGTTGAGGTCAGCGGTGCCAAGGCATTTGTTACGTCGATGATACCGACGATAGTGCTTCATGATAAGCTTGAGGAAGTCAGAGATATTTCAAGAAATATATTTGTTGCAAGAGTGTAATAAGACTGATTTTTAATTGACAATATTCCGATGTTGTGGTATAATGTACGCAGACAAAAAACGTGGACGTTTTTGCGAACTATCGTTCGTTGTGCTATCGCACAGTCCGCTACATTGAACCACGTCGCAAAAATGCCCTTGCGAGCAAGCATTTTTACTTGTGGTATAATATAAAAAAATGAGGCGTTTGTCTGCCTTATATTACGATGCTTTGTGAGGTCATAAGTTTGCAGAGCGTCCGGAAAGGCGAAAATTAAGGAAATATCTTATGAAGAATCTTAAAATGTACCGTAACGGAAAATTTATTTCCTGCTTGATTCAGCAGAGGGATGATTGTTTTCAAATTACGGATACAGCTGTTTCGTGTGATTCTTGCGAAGGTGGTATTGTTTCCGATAAAGTAATTATTCCCGGTTTTTGTGATGTGCATGTGCATTTGCGAGAACCGGGTTTTTCATATAAAGAAACGATAGCAACCGGAACATTGGCGGCATCACGCGGCGGATATACAGCAGTTTGTGCTATGCCGAATCTTGATCCTGCACCCGATAGTGCAAAAAATCTGAGAATACAGCAGGAGCTTATCGATAGTCACGCTAAGATAGCCGTTTACCCGTACGGAACGATAACAAAGGGCGAAAAGGGTCTTGAACTGTCGGATATGGATGCTATGGCAGAGCATGTCATTGCGTTTTCCGATGACGGCAGAGGTGTGCAGAACGATGAGATAATGGAACAAGCAATGATAAAGGCAAAATCGCTTGGAAAGATAATTGCGGCACATTGCGAACAAAATTCATTACTGAACGGCGGATATATCCATGACGGCGAATATGCAAGACTTCATGGCCACAGGGGCATTTGCTCACAGTCCGAATGGGGACAGATAAAAAGAGACATCGAGCTGGCACAAAAAACGGGCGTTGCATACCATGTGTGCCACATATCAACAAAGGAGAGCGTACAGCTCATACGAGATGCAAAAAGGCGAGGTGTTGATATAACGTGTGAAACGGGTCCGCACTATCTTGTCATGAATGACATGATGCTGAAGGATGAGGGCAGATTTAAGATGAATCCTCCCATAAGAAGTGAAGAGGACAGGCTTGCACTTATAGAAGGGATACAAGATGGCACGATAGATATGATCGCTACTGATCACGCTCCGCACAGTAATGAGGAAAAATCAAGGGGGTTAAAGGACAGCCTTATGGGCATAACCGGTCTTGAAACCGCATTTCCCGTGCTTTACACAAAGCTCGTAAAAACGGGAATAATATCGCTGGAGCGACTTATAGAGCTTATGGCAATAAATCCGAGGAAGCGCTTTAACATAAAGCTTCGTGGGGATGAGTTTGCAATATGGGATCTCAACGAGGAATATACGATAGATCCCGACAATTTTGTTTCAATGGGGAAAGCAACTCCTTTTGAAGGAGAAAAAGTTTATGGAAAAACAGTTAATACTGTTTACGGAGGAAAAGTTATATGATAAGAGAACCTGACAAAAAATTAGTGCTTGAAAACGGCGACGAATACCTAGGCTACGGCTTTGGTGCGGATTGCGAAAGCGTATGCGAGATAGTTTTTAATACCTCAGCGGTGGGGTATCAGGAAATAATATCGGATCCGTCATACACAGACCAGATGGTGGTTATGGCATACCCTCTTATAGGTAATTACGGAATAACGGATGAGGATTTTGAATCCAAAAATCCGTCAATAGGCGGACTTATAGTCAGAGAGTATAACGATCAGCCCTCAAACTTCAGATATACAAAGACTCTTGCCGAGGTAATGGCGGAGTACCATATACCGGGAATTTACGGACTTGACACAAGAAAGCTCACGGGCAGCATAAGGGACAATGGTACCATGAGAGCGATCATAACAAATGCGGATGTATCAAAGGAGGACGCACTTGCAAGGATCAACAGCACACCCGTGCAGCATGACGCAGTTGAAAGGATAAGCTGCAAAAAGAGATGGTATTCAAGAACGACAAATGCACGCTACAATGTTATAGCCGTGGATTGCGGTATAAAGATGAGCATCGTTCAGCAGCTTAACAAGAGGGGCTGCAATATTACCGTGGTTCCGTATAATATAGCTGCATCCGAGGTGGAAAGAATGAATCCGGACGGCATAATTATATCAAACGGCCCCGGCGATCCTGAGGATGTACCTTGCGTAATTGAGCTTGTAAAGGCACTTAAGGGCAAATATCCGATATTCGGTATAGGACTTGGTCTTCAGATAGCAGCACTTGCTTATGGCGCAAAAACATACAGATTGAAGGCAGGTCACAGAGGCGGCTATGCGGTAAAGAGCCTTGAAACGGGTAAGCTTTCAGGAACATCGCAAAACCATTCCTTTGTTGTTGACGCAGATTCACTTTGCGGCACACCGCTTAAGGTTACGTATGTTAATGTTTCCGACAATACCGTGGAGGGAATAGCTTGCGACGATGATAAGATGTTTGCCGTGCAATTCCAGCCCGAAGGTGCCCCGGGAGCAAATGATAATATTGAATTGTTTGATAAATTTTGTGAAAGTATGAATAAGTGAGATTCTTTTTTGTGAACAAAGGAGTATAAATATGCCAAAAAGAACAGATCTGAAAAAAATAATGGTTATCGGCTCGGGTCCTATTGTTATCGGACAGGCTGCAGAATTTGATTATGCAGGCACACAGGCATGCCTTGCACTTAAAGAGGAGGGCTACGAGGTTGTTTTGTGCAATTCCAACCCTGCAACAATAATGACGGATACATCCATTGCGGATAAAGTATACATGGAGCCGCTCACATTGGAATATGTGGCAAAGGTCATTCGTTATGAGCGTCCGGATGCCATCGTTCCCGGAATAGGCGGTCAGACAGGCCTCAACCTTGCAATGCAGCTGGGCAGAAAGGGTATTTTGCGTGAGTGCAATGTTGAGCTGCTCGGAACGACCGTTGACAGTATAGATAAGGCGGAGGACAGAGAAAAGTTCAAGGAGCTTTGCGAGGAGCTCGGTGAGCCGGTGCTTCCGTCAATGATAGCCAACACAATGGAGGAGGGTCTTAAGGCGGCGGAAACGATAGGCTACCCCGTTGTGCTTCGTCCTGCATTCACATTGGGCGGTACGGGCGGCGGCTTTGCCGACGATGAGCAGGAGTGCAGAGAAATACTCAAAAACGCACTTAAGCTTTCACCTGTAAGCCAGGTGCTCGTTGAAAAGAGCATAAAGGGCTACAAGGAAATAGAATTTGAGGTTATGCGAGATGCAAACGATACCGCTATTGCTATATGCAGTATGGAAAATCTCGATCCGGTAGGCATTCATACGGGTGACTCAATAGTCGTTGCGCCTGCACAGACGCTCACAAATAAAGAGTATCAGATGCTGCGTGACAGTGCTTTGAAGATAATAAAGGCGCTCAAGGTTGCAGGCGGATGTAATATTCAGTTTGCACTTGATCCTCACTCATTCAAGTATTATCTCATTGAGGTAAATCCGCGTGTATCACGTTCTTCGGCACTTGCATCAAAGGCAACGGGCTATCCGATAGCAAGAGTTACGGCAAAAATTGCAGTCGGCATGAATCTTGAGGAAATAAAGATCGCAAATACGATAGCCGCATGCGAGCCCGCAATCGACTACATAGTAACAAAAATGCCGCGTTTCCCGTTTGATAAATTCACATCTGCAAATAACAAGCTTTCAACGCAGATGAAGGCAACTGGTGAGGTAATGTCAATAGGCAGAACGTTTGAGGAGAGCTTGCTCAAGGCATGCCGTTCGCTTGAGATCGGTGTAAACCACATTCATATGGAAAAATTTGATACATATTCATATGAACAGCTCATGGATTATATTAAGGACGGCACAGATGACAGAATTTATGCCATTGCAGAGCTTATATGGCATGGTGCGGATCTTGGTCTTATTTGCGACGCAACAAAGATCGATATGTTCTTCCTTGAAAAGATAAAGAACATAATTCTCATGGAGCATGAGGTAAGGCAGAATCCGTTTGACCTCAGAACGCTTAAGTATGCAAAGAAAATGGGTTTCTCAGATGCATTTATCGCAAGACTTTGGAATACAAAGGAAATTGAAGTATATAAATTCAGAGAGCAGAATGATCTTTTCCCTGTATACAAGATGATAGACTCATGTGCTGCGGAGATAAAGAGCGATATACCATATCTTTACTCAACATACGAGGAAGAAAACGAGTCCATACGCTCCGACAAAAAGAAAGTAATAGTTCTCGGCTCAGGTCCTATTCGTATAGGTCAGGGCGTTGAGTTTGATTATTCCACTGTACATGCTGTGAAGACAATAAAAAATGCCGGATTTGAGGCAATAATCATAAACAATAACCCTGAAACGGTTTCAACGGATTATACAACATCTGATAAGCTGTATTTTGATCCACTCTGCGTTGAGGATGTAATGAATGTCATCCATCTTGAACAGCCCTACGGCGTAATTGCATCCCTTGGCGGACAAACAGCTATCAATCTTGCCGCACCGCTTGCAGAACGTGGTGTGAAGATAATCGGTACGGACAGAGATGCCATAGAAAAGGCGGAAAACCGTGATGCTTTTGAAAAGGTTCTTCATCAACTTGATATTCCGCAGCCGACGGGTAAAGCAGTTACAAAGATAGAGGACGGTGTAAATGCTGCAAATAGCATAGGCTATCCTGTACTTGTAAGACCGTCATTTGTGCTCGGCGGCAGAGCTATGCAGATAGTTGCGGATGAGGATCAGCTTCGTCATTACCTCAAAACAGCAGTTGAAATTGATGAGGACAAGCCTGTTCTTGTTGATAAATACATTCAGGGTAAAGAGGTTGAAGTAGACGCAGTTTGTGATGGCAAGGAAGTATTTGTTCCGGGTATAATGGAGCTTGTAGAAAGAACAGGTATCCATTCGGGTGACTCAATAAGCGTATATCCGTCATTCAGCATATCACAAAAGGTAAAGGATACGATACTTGATTATACAGTAAAGCTCGGTCTCGGAATAGGCATAGTCGGACTTTATAATATACAGTTCATCGTTGACGAAAACGAGAATGTATTTGTAATAGAGGTAAATCCCCGTTCTTCAAGAACGGTTCCGTTCCTTTCAAAATCAACGGGATACAGCCTTGCAGACATCGGTACGCTTGCAATACTCGGCGTATCGCTCAAGGAACAGGGTATAAATACGATATATCCGGAAGAAAAGAAGCGTTATTACGTAAAAGCACCTGCGTTCTCATTCTCAAAGCTCAGAGGTTTGGATGCATATCTTTCACCTGAAATGAAGTCAACGGGTGAAGCGATAGGCTACGACAACAGCCTCACAAGAGCATTGTATAAGGCATTGCAGGCATCCGGAATGAACGTAATGAATTACGGTACAGTGTTTGCAACAATCGCGGATAAAGACAAGGAAGAAGCGCTTCCGCTTATAAGAAGATTCTACAATATGGGCTTCAATATTCAAGCAACGGAGGGTACGGCACAGTATTTCAAGGAAAACGGAATACGTACTCATGCGGTAAAGAAAATAAGCGACGGCAGTGAAGAAATACTTGAAGGTATAAGAGGCGGATATGTAACCTATGTTATCAACACGAGGGATATGAACTCATCAGGCGGAGTGACCGACGGTTACGAAATACGTCGTGCGGCAGTTGAAAACAATGTTACGATGTTTACAGCACTTGATACCGTAAAGGTGTTGCTTGACGTGCTTGAAGAGACAACACTCTGCATTTCAACGATAGATGCATAATAAAGGATAAAAATGATACAGGATATTTATACAGTAGCTGAAAATACTGCATTGGCGTCGTCCGTGTACAAGATGGTATTGTGTGGCAACGGCAAGGCGGTAACGGCTTCGGGTCAATTTGTGAATATAAAGCTGGATGGTCTGTTTTTAAGGCGTCCCATTTCGGTAGCGGATCATGATGACGAAAGCATCACGATAATATACAAGGTGGTAGGCGTCGGCACGGAGCAAATGTCAAAAATGGTATCCGGTCAAAGGCTTGATGTGCTTGTTGGTCTCGGAAACGGATATGATCTTTCCGTTTCCGGAGACAATGCATTACTTATAGGCGGTGGTGTAGGTGTACCTCCGCTCTATAATCTTGCAAAAAAGCTCATAGAGCAGGGCAAGAATGTCAGCGTGATACTCGGCTTTAACACAAAAGACGAGGTTTTTCTTGAAAATGAGTTTGTTGCCCTTGGTGCAAGGGTATTTGTAACGACAGCCGACGGTTCATACGGAATAAAGGGCTTTGTTACGAATGCATTTGATAAGGTCGACGGATACACCTATTTTTATACATGCGGTCCGGAGCCGATGCTTAAGGCGGTATATAACGCAACAAAAACAAGCGGTCAGTTCAGCTTTGAGGAAAGAATGGGCTGCGGATTCGGTGCTTGCATGGGCTGCAGCTGCAAAACAAAATACGGCAATAAGAGAATTTGTAAGGATGGCCCCGTACTTGTAAAGGAAGAAATAATATGGTAGATACTAAAGTAGAGCTTTCGGGAATAAGCCTTGACAATCCCGTCATTCCGGCTTCGGGAACATTCGGATACGGATATGAATTTGCGGAATTGTACGATATAAACTGCTTAGGAACATTTTCGTTTAAGGGAACGACAAGGGATCCGCGCTTCGGAAATCCGACGCCGAGAATTGCAGAATGTGCTTCGGGCATGATAAATGCAGTCGGCCTGCAAAATCCGGGAGTTGACAAGGTTATAAGCGAGGAGCTTCCAAAGCTCAAAAAATGCTTTTCAAAGCTCGTTATGGCAAATGTAAGCGGCTTTTCGATAGATGATTATGCATATACGTGCAGTCGTTTGGACGCAGAGGAGCAGATAGGCTGGTTTGAGGTCAATATTTCTTGTCCGAATGTGCACGGTGGCGGAATGAGTTTCGGCACATCGGCAGAGGCTGCGGCAGAGGTGACAAAGGCAGTAAAAAATGTCACATCAAAGCCCGTATATATGAAGCTTTCGCCGAATGTAACAAACATTGCGGAAATAGCAAGGGCATGCGAGGATGCCGGTGCTGACGGCATAAGCATGATAAACACTCTTATGGGTATGCGTATAGATCTTAAAACAAAAAAGCCCGTTATTGCAAACAAGTCAGGTGGATTTTCGGGTCCTGCAATAAAGCCGGTAGCGTTGTCAATGGTATATAAGGTGTACGATGCAGTAAAGATACCCATAATAGGCATGGGCGGCATTGCAACAGCGGAGGATGTAATAGAAATGATGCTGGCAGGTGCAACGGCGGTGGAAATAGGTGCAGCAAACCTTGCAGATCCGTTCGTATGCAAGAATATAATAGAAGATCTGCCGCGTGTTATGGAAAAATATGGAATAAGATCATTGAGTGAAATAATAGGAGGAGCTCATTAATGGGTAAGGACGTAATTGTAGCTTGTGATTTTTCAAGCAAAAAAGCGGTAATGGATTTTCTTGATAAATTTGAGGATGTAAAGCCGTTTGTGAAGATCGGCATGGAGCTTTATTATGCTGAGGGTCCGCAAATAGTAAAGGAAATAAAGGAGAGAGGTCACAAGGTATTCCTTGATCTCAAGCTTCATGATATACCGAACACGGTAAAAAAGGCAATGGCAGTGCTTGCGGGTCTCGGTGTGGATATGTGTAATGTCCATGCAGGCGGAACAGTTGCTATGATGCAGGCTGCAATGGAGGGCATAACGAGGGAAGACGGCACACGCCCGATAGTAATAGCCGTAACTCAGCTGACGTCTACAAGTCAGGAGAGGATGACACAGGATCTGCTTATTGATGAGCCCATTGACAAGGTCGTTATTCATTATGCATCCAATGCAAAGACAGCCGGTCTTGACGGCGTTGTATGCTCACCGCTTGAGGCAGGCAAGGTCCATGAGGCGTGCGGCAATGACTTTGTAACGGTAACGCCGGGTGTAAGATTTGCTGACGGTGATGTCGGTGATCAGGTAAGAGTTATGACGCCTGCACAGGCAAAGGCAATAGGCTCGGACTACATAGTTGTGGGACGTCCCATAACGGCGGCTGAGGATCCGGTTGCGGCTTATAAGAGATGTGTTGATGAATTTGTCGGATAAAAGGAGATAATTATGGAAGGCTACAAGAGAGAGTTTATAGATTTTTTGGAAAACGCAGGCGTTTTGAAATTCGGTGATTTTACGGCAAAAAGCGGCAGAAAAATTCCGTACTTTATAAATGCGGGAGATATAAAAACAGGCAATTCAATCGCAAAGCTCGGTGAATTTTATGCAAAGAGCTATTTTGAGAAGGTGGGCAATAAGAGGACTGTGCTTTACGGACCTGCATATAAGGGTATTCCGATAGCGGTGTCCGTATCGGTGGCTCTTGCAGGCAATGGGCTTGATGTTCCGTTCTTTTTTAACAGAAAGGAAGAAAAGGACCACGGCGAGGGCGGTGTGTTTGTAGGCTATAAGCCACAGCCGGGTGATGAGGTCGTTATTGTTGAGGATGTTATAACAT
>CAYOGO010000017.1:0-8900 GCA_964403405.1 uncultured Lachnospiraceae bacterium
ATCAAGGATATATACCACGGTCGGCGATTACGACAATGCAATACTTTACGGCGAAAAGGCTTTGTCCATTTACGAAGCATACAACGATTCTTATTTGGACAGCATTGCGTCCATATGTGTTACCCTCGGTGATGCAAATGAAGAAAAGAGTGATTACGACAAGGCACTTGAGTACTACACAAGAGCATTGGAGATTCGCCAAAAGGGTACACCGACGATCAACCTTGCCGATATTTACAGTAAATTGGGTGCAGTATATAACGAAATGGGAGATGCAGATAAGGCGATCGATTTCCATACAAAGTCACTCAGAATAAAAGAAAAAATGTTGGGCACGGATAATCCGATGACTGCAGCAACGTATAACAGCCTTGCATTGATATACAAGGAACAGAGTGATTACGACAAGGCGCTTGATTATAACTTCAAGACATTGAAGATAAGAGAACGAGTTCTCGGTGCGGAGCATCCGCTCACAGCAAGAACATACAGCCACCTTGGCAGGATCTATCTCAACAAGGCGGACTATAACAAGGCATTGGATTATTACGTAAAGGCTTACAAGATAGTAAAGCATATTTACGGTGATTCACATCCGCAAACGAGGATCATAAAGGAAAACCTTGAGACCTCGTACCGTCGCTCCTTTGAAAAGTGGTTGAGCGAGCAGTTGAAGTAATTACGGAGTACAAAAAGACCTCAGGCTTACAAAAGCTTGAGGTCTTTATATATTGCTAAAAAATAATTGCCTTTGAAAGTATTATTCCGGCGGCAACGGCAACATTCAATGATGACTGACCTGTTGCCATGGGTATGCGGAGCATTTCATCGGCGGCATCAGCCATTTGCTTTGAAATACCATTTGTCTCATTGCTTACGGAAAACACTCTGCCACCGCAGTTTTCAAGGCAGTGTACGCTAGTATTTGTTTTTGCACTTGTGCCGTATATCTTGTAACCGAGAGCCTTTAATCTGTTGGTGATATTTGCAAATTCATTCACGGAATATTCCATTATGGGAAATCTGCCGACGGCGCCTCTGGAAGCACGGACACAATTCTTGTTGTAAATGCTTGTATTTCCAATGCTTATTACGGCATCTGCACCGCTTGCATCGGCAGTCCTTATAACAAGCCCAAGATTGTCGGGGTTTTCAACATTGTCCGCAATGAGTATTACGCCCTTGTGGTGTATGGAGACCTGCTCAATGGATATCTGAGGAAGTGAGCATATGGCGATCTCCTTAGGTACGGGTCTTGTTTGAGTTACTGATGACAACAGCCCCTCCGTTGCAAGAAAGCACTGTATGCGTTTATTCTGAGCGTTGGCTATCGTTCCGTTTGCCAAAAGCTGTGATTTTGGCGTGTATACGATGTATTTGATATCTGTTCCGTCGTCCACGGCTCTTTTTATAAGACGTTCCTCCTCTAAAACAAATATATTGTTCTCCTTGCGGTATGAAAGAGAGTCTGCTTTTTTCAGCTCGGTAAAAATGGGATTCTTTTTGCCGTCAATGCTTGCAAAGTCGTACCTTGGCAAAATTTTCGGCGACACAACCACTCTTGATATGTCGTTTTCACTCAGGTCGAGAGAAACATTCCTCCTTGATGGTGTTATACCTGCAAACTCTGACGGGATATATACATATCCGTTAAAATTATACGGTATTTTATTAAATAAATGTAAAAAACCTCTCAGAGTTTGTGCGATTATAATATGCTCATCACCACGGGCGTAAAGCTTTTCGATACCGTAGGGCGTTGTATAGCAAAACAGCTCCACGGCAGTGGACAAGCCGGACATAAGCTTGCAGAAACGCGCTGAAATATCATTTTCCATGTTGGATCCTTCCAAAATATTGTGTTTAGTTATGTAATTCTACTACGGCGTTGTATATCTGCTGCGCGGAGTCCTTGTAAAATTCCGTCAGCAGTGTTTTTGAATACTGCTCCAATGCATTCTTGCTGTTGAGAAGCTCTATGCACTTGTCGGCAATGTCATCAAAGGAGTCTGCACCTGCCGCAAAATTATGCTGTGTAAAGAATTTATAATTGGGTGTTTCACATCCACCCACAACGTCCACCAGCAGCATCGGAGTACCCATAAGTCCTGCCTCGGTTATGCTGATTCCGCCCGGCTTTGTAATAAACAAGTCAGCGGCAGACATTATCTGAGGTATATTGTCAGAATAGCTGAATGCGATAATGTTATCGGAATTGATTTTTTGCATCTCATGCAGTGTTTTCTTATTTGTGCCGCAAGAAATAAGCAGCCTTGTGTTCTGAGGTGCTTTTTTTACAATGTTTTTTGCAATCTCACACATCGGACCGCACCCCATGCTTCCGCACATCATAAAGATGACATTTGCATCGAGCGGAAGATGTAGCAATTCACGGGATTGCAGCTTATCATGCTTGCTTAAAAAGGCTCTCCTTACGGGAATACCCGTTGGGATCATTCTTTCACGAGGAAGCCCCTTTTCCGCAAGAGTGTCTGCAAGATTGGCGTGAGGTAAAAAATACAGATCGGCAGTTGTCTGTTCGACCATTGGATATGCGGTATAGTCCGTGGGTAAAAATGAATTTTTACAGTAGACACCATGCTTGCGTTGCATTTTTGCAACGAGCAGGGATGCAAAGATATGTACACATATTATATGTGTGTATCCGTTTTCCTGAACATGGCTGGCAAGACGTCCCGAGCCCAATGATACCATCTTGGCAAGATAAATTGATGCATTTGCTTTACCTATTTTTACATCTGTGTTATAATATGCCTTGTCGAGAACCTTTGGCATATGGCGGTAAATATCCGTGAAGGACTTGCATATTATTTTTGAAACGTGCTTGGAAAAAAAGCTCATTGCATCGGCAATGTCACATTGCTCCGAATGAAGCTCAAAAACTTCCTTGATGGCAGCGGCGGACGAATTATGTCCTTGTCCTGTATTGCATGTCAAAATAAGTGTTTTCATATTAATTCTGCCTTTTGTGTTTTTGTATGGTCATACAAGACCGAATCTGTGTGTATATTATAGCACAAAAATCAGTTCAATTCAATAATTATTTATAATTGTTCTGTGTATATAAACAAAAAGGGCTTATTTGTTTATATTTTACGGCAAAATAATGCAAAAATGCAAGCTGAGAATATAATATAATGGGGGTGATAAGTATGATATTCTTTTCCGACTGCCACTGTGATACATTGGGAGTGTTTGATGATGCTGATTTTTTCGGCAATGGTGAATTAAGCAATATATCATATAAAAGGCTGAGGCAGGGAAATGTAGGGCTTCAGACGTTTGCGGTGTGTGTTCCCGATGCGGATGGCAAAAGGTCATATGAGCGTGGGATGGGGCTGATATCTGCTTACAAAAGGATGACATCATACGAGGGAATACTAAGCATTACGGATAGGTCGTCACTCACACAGTGCACGGATCGGCACGTCCTGGGAGCGTTGCTGGCATTGGAGGGGTGCGATATGCTTGGCGGTGAGCCAGATGGAATATATGAGCTTTACAATATGGGTGTACGTATGCTGTCGTTGACATGGAATAATTCAAATCCGTTTTCAGGCGGAATATCGGAGAATAAAGAGGGGCTGTCGGATAAAGGCAAAGAATTATTGAAAATATGCGAGGAGATAGGCATACTTGTTGATACCTCACATATATCGCAGAGGGGGTTTTGGGATATAGCGGAGAGAGCAACAAGACCATTTGTTGCAACGCACTCAAATGCAAAGCACATATGCAAGAATAAAAGAAATCTTGACAATGGTCAGCTTTTGGAGATACGTGATAGCGGAGGTTGTGTCGGAATAAATTTTTATCCTCCGTTTTTGAATGATAGCGGCTCTGCATCAGCAGATGACGTTATACGGCATATAGAATACATGGCAGGGCTGATAGGCACGAGGCATGTTGCAATAGGGTCCGACTTTGACGGTGTCGATAATAATTTACCCCGTGGAATATGCGGTCCGCAGGATCTTTGTAAAATAGCGGAAGCACTGCTTCGACTGAATTATACAGAGGAGGACACGGAGGATATTTGCGGAAAAAACCTTATAAGAGTGCTGAATGACGTGTTAAAATAAAAAGAAGGATCGCATCCACATCATGCGATCCTCCTTCAGATCAATGAAATATCCGAATTAATTGGCAGCTACAAGCTCCTCAAAAATAAATTTTTTGGCAACATCTGACAGATTATCGGAAACAGTGCTGATGGTTATGTAAACATCAACATCGTGCTTTAAGCAAACAGCGTCAAGCTTTGTGATAAATGTATCCAATGTTGCATCTGAAAGATTTGTGATCTTGTACAGACCGTCAACAAATATCTTTTGCGTGTCATAGTTACCTGCAATCATACCGGTGATAAATCCGTAAAGATCATCAGCGGATTCAAGTGCAAACTCGGTTGTGTTGATAAATCTGATCTTGTAATTCAATTCCGACATGCATCTCTTGTCATCATCAATAAACACGACCTGACCCGTTGCCTGATGCAATGCGTCTTGTGCAAGCTTAATAATGCGCTTTGTCTTACCTGTGCCTTTTTTGCCAATAATCAAATTAATCATACTATATCCTCCTGATAACATAATTTATTAAACTGTGCCCGAATGCCGGACACCTATGTCCATACATAAATGGATCAGTGCTATCCATTTGAAATTTTTGCTGTGAAAAATTCCTGTATATATATATTATACCACAGATCGAAACGAATGCACGCTTTTTTTTAAGAAAATTTATAAAAAAATTGTGAATAATTTTTTGCTGTTCAAGACGATCGATTATCGTATATTTTTGTTGATTTTTGCGCTCATGTGTGCTATAATTATAAGAGTTTCTACGAACGGATAATAAAAGCATGTCAGATAAAAGTAAAAAAGTAATTGTGATAGGAGCAGGTGCGTCGGGGCTTATGGCGTCGTGTACATTGGCTCAAAGGGGAGTGAATGCTGTGCTGATGGACGGAAATTCATCGGTCGGCAGAAAAATAAATGCAACGGGTAACGGGCGTTGTAATTTCACAAATGTGGATGCTGATAATGTAAGCCATTATCACGGCTCAAGCAAGAGCTTTATATCAGGTATTCTTTCACGTTTTAACGTGAGTGATATACTTGTTTTTTTTGAAGGTATAGGTGTTGAACCGATGCTTGAGGACGACGGAAAGTATTTCCCACTTTCAGGGCAGGCGTCATGTGTATCAGAGCTTTTGGAAAGGCATGCAAGAAGACTCGGAGTTGAAATATTGCTTGATTCAAGGGTGGAAAAGCTTTTTGCAAGCGAAAACGGTGTCAAGGTGATCTCAAACGGTAAGGTATATGAGGCGGACGGTGCAATAGTTGCGTGCGGAGGCATGGCAGCACCCGATACGGGCTCAAACGGTGTCGGATATGAGCTTGCAAGGGCATTGGGGCATACGATAGTGCCGCCAAAAGCGGTGATCGTACAGCTTAAAACAAGGAACGGCTTTTATAAGAGTCTTTCAGGGCTGAGAACAAAGGCAAGGGTACAGCTGATATGTGACGGCAGAGCAGTGCGTGAGGAATACGGTGATCTTATGTTTTTTGATTACGGTTTGTCAGGACCTCCGATATTTCAACTGAGCTGTTATGCGGTGGAATTGCTTGACAAGGGCAAAAAAGTGTACTGTGAGATCGATCTGCTGCCGCAGTACGGTGTGGATGAATTGAGATCCAGGCTTATATTGCGTTCTCAAAGCATGGGGTGCAATACGGCGGAGCTGCTTGTGGGCATGATAAATAAAAAGCTCATAAAATATGTATTGCAGAACGCAAAAGTAGACGGACAAAAACAGGCGTTGCAAATGACGGATCAAGATATAGCGCGGCTTGTCAATGCGATCAAGAGCTCACGGGCAGAGGTGATCGGAACAAAGGGCTGGGAGAACGCACAGGCAACGCTCGGAGGAATATTGCTTGATGAGGTCGATGCGGACACATTGAGGTCAAGGCTCAATGGCAGAGTGGCTTTTTGCGGAGAGATACTTGATGTTGCAGGTGATTGCGGCGGATATAATCTTACATGGGCATGGGCAAGCGGATATGTATGCGGAAGCGCTATGGCGGAGATATAAAAATGAAAGCACAAAAAAGAAAAATATACGGCATAATATCCGTGGTTGCGGTGTTGCTCTTTGTGGGCTTTATAACGTACCTGGCATATTTGAGGTTTAAGGAATTTGGCGATACCCCGGAGCACTTCAGAGACTTTATTGAATCCTATGGCTGGCGTGGCAGGTTTGTTGCTGTCGGAATACAGGTGCTGCAGATAGTAATAGCACTTATTCCCGGTGAGGCTGTGGAGATAGGTCTCGGGTATGCATTCGGAGGAGTAGAGGGCACTATAATATGCTATATCGGAGTGATAATAGCATCATCCGTAATATTTCTGCTTACAAAGAGGTTTGGATTAAAATTGGTGGAAATGTTTGTCTCAGTGGACAAGTTGAACAGCATAAAGTGGTTGCAGAACGAAAAAAAGCTCAACTATACGATATTTATACTGTATCTTATCCCCGGAACGCCCAAGGATTTGCTTACTTATTTTGTCGGTGTAACTAGGATACGTCTGAGTGAGTTTTTGCTTATATCGTCCATTGCAAGGCTGCCGAGCGTGGTATCATCGACAGCGGGGGGATCGCTTGCAGGTGATGGCAATTATCTGTCTGCCGTTATAGTTTTTGTGGTAACTGCACTTATAAGTGTCGGCGGGCTGGCGTTGTATAATGTGATAGTCAGCAAAAAAAGAGAAAGAAAAAATGAGGACAGATCTTAAGTATGCCCCTGCAAAAAGTATTCAGCAAAGAAAGTATTGGGAAGAACGGGCATAATATTTTACAGAGAGGTCGTGCGGTGATTTTTTGCCGTCGGAACACAAAGTGATGAGAGGCGCAGTTGATATAAAATGAAGCAATTACACGGTAAAAATATATTTTTTATAGGTATAGGCGGCTCAAGCATGAGCGGATTGGCACTGCTCCTGAAAAAAGAGGGGTATGATGTTTGCGGATCCGATATGCAAAGCTCCGTAAAAACACAGCATCTAGAGGAAAACGGGATAAATGTCATGCTGGGGCACAACGAAATGAACATAATAAGCAGTAATGCCGAAACGGTCATTTATACGGCGGCGATCCCAAGTGATAATCCTGAGCTTGTATATGCAAGGGAGAATGGTATACCGTTATTGAAAAGAAGTGAGCTTGTCGGTCTTATAATGAGTCGTTATAAAAATGCAGTGGGAATATCAGGCACAAAGGGCAAAACAACGACAACGGCATTGCTTTCGACTGTGCTTGAGCAATGCGGTATGGATCCCTCATGTCTTATAGGCGGTACAGCAAAAAATTTCGGAACCAATTTCAGGGTGGGCAAGGGCAATGTTATTGTTGCAGAGGCGTGTGAGTATCAGGACAGCTTTTTGGATTTTGCACCGAGCGTGGCACTTATACTCAATGTTGAGCTTGAGCATACGGATTATTTCAAGAGCATGGAGCAATTAGAGGAATCATTTGTTAGATTTGCCGACATAACGCCCGAGAACGGTACCGTGATAGGCTGTGCAGATTGTGCAACAACAATGCACATATTGTCAAGGGTAAACCGAAAAAAGGTAACATTCGGAATCGATAACGAAGCGGACATTATGGCAAAAAACATATCCGAGACACGAAACGGAAGGCTTTTGTGTGATGTTTATATAAGAGGCGTGTTTGCCGCAAGCGTGGACGTTCCGCTGTGCGGTAGGCATAATGTGTACAATGTGCTTGCCGTATTTGCTGTTACGGAGTGCTTTGGAATCGATGCGGAAACAGTTGCAGAGGCAATGAAGAGATTCAAGGGCACGGGACGTAGGTTTGACTACTATGGATCGGTAAACGGTGCAAGGGTATATGACGATTATGCACACACCCCCGATGAGTACAGAGCTGTAATAAATGCGGCAAAGAGCCTGGAGCATGACAGAATAGTCGGAATTTTTCAACCGCATACTTACAGCAGATCGATAGATTTTTTTGACGAAACAGTGGATGCGTTTAAGGAATGTGATGAAATAATCCTCCTTGATATATATGCTGCAAGGGAAAAGGACGAGGGAAGGATACATTCAAGAGATTTTGTAAAAACAATGACTGCCAAGGGCATGGATGCGATATATATGCCGTTGTATGAGGATGTGGCGGATTACATCGAGCAGACGGCACAAAAGGGCGACATTATACTCGTAATAGGTGCAGGTCACAGCAATAAGCTTTGCGAAATGATAGCGGCAAGGGGAATACCCACTACCGAGGCACACGGAGATTAAAAATGACAGTAATAGGTATAGATCCGGGGCTGGCGTTGATGGGTTATGGCGTGGTTGAAAGTGACGGATACCGTTTTAAGGTGCACGATTACGGTGTTATAGAAACAAAGGCACATACCGATGACGGAGAAAGGCTTTTGCAGTTGTGGAATGGTCTCAATTCGCTAATAGAAAAGTATAAGCCCGATGCGGTGAGCGTTGAAGAGCTGTTTTTCAACAAAAATGTAAAAACAGCGATTACTGTTGCTCAGGCAAGAGGCGTTGCACTTTTAGCTGTTAAAACAAACGGCGTTCCGCTGTATGAGTATACTCCATTGCAGGCAAAGCAGGCAGTTGTAGGGTATGGTAGAGCAGAAAAGTCGCAGATACAGCAAATGGTAAAGACAATATTGAATCTCAAGGAGATTCCAAAGCCCGATGATGCGGCGGATGCACTTGCGATAGCGATAACGCACATAAATAATGCAGGCATGGTGAAACAGAGTAGGCTTTAATTATAATTGACGGGAATAAAGGTATGTATTCATATATAAAGGGCGTCTATC